>NZ_JAOXHI010000029.1:0-315 GCF_025779955.1 Mycoplasma enhydrae | reverse complement strand
TCAGTCCCTGAAAAATTAGAAGCACTAAAAAACACTTTAGATCAAGCAAACACTCTTAAAACAACTAAAACAAATGATAGAGATACTAAAAAACAAGCTACAGAAAATAAATATACTGAAGCTGAAAATGCCAAAAATGAGGCATTTACAGAAGCAAATGGTGCTGGTGAGGATTCAACTAAATTAGTAGCCGCTTTAGAAAAACTAAGAGCAGCAAAACAAAAAGCAGCTGATGCTAAAACTTTAGCTATTACTAATAAATATAAAGAATATGAAACTAAAGCTGAAGACTTAGAAAAAGAAATTGATGATAAA
>NZ_JAOXHI010000028.1:0-411 GCF_025779955.1 Mycoplasma enhydrae | reverse complement strand
CAAAAGCTACAAGAAGAACAAGATAGAGTTAAAGCTATTAAAGATGATTTAAGTTCAAAAACTGCTAGCCTTAATAAACTTGCAAAAGAAACTAAAGATGCTTCTGATATTCCATCATTAGAATCTAAACTAGCAGCTTTAGGTGCTTTAATTACAACTTCAAAAGAGCTAGAAACTACTCTTTCAAGTGATAAATCTAAAGATTCATTTGAAGTTGAATTTGATACATTCAAAGATGCTCTAAAAGCAGCTATAAAAGAGCAAACTGAATCTAAAACTAGATTACAAGCACTAAAAGATGCCAAAGATGCACTAGACAGAATTGTTAAAGAAGCCCTTCAACAAGCAGATAATGCTTTAGAAGAAGCTGAAAATAATAAAAATAGTGAAGATAAAGCAAAATTAACTGAA
>NZ_JAOXHI010000027.1:0-517 GCF_025779955.1 Mycoplasma enhydrae | reverse complement strand
TAAAACAATTAACTGAGGCCTTAAATAAGGCAGTTGGTTTAGATGATAGACAAACTGCACTAGATGCTTTAGAATCAAAACTAGCCGAAGTTCAAAATCTAGTTAACATTTCAGAAGACGATAAAACTAAAAATGCAAAAAATGAATATGATGCTTTCAAATCAGCTTATGATGATGCTAATAATTTAGTTACAACTCAAAAACAACAAATAAAACAAGCTAAAGAAGAAATTGAAAACAAAGTTAAAGACCTAGAACAAAAAGCTAAAGAAGCTATTCAAAAAGCTGACACAGCTATTGCTGATAATAAAGCAACTGACTTACAAACTTCATTAACAGAATTAGGTGACTTAGAAACTAAACTAGATGATTTAGTTAAAGAAATTGAGCCTAAAAAATACAAAGCTCAAACTGATAAAGCTAAGGTTTTATTAGATGATGTTAAATCTAAAAAAGAAGAAGTTGACCAAAAGCTAAATGCTGAAATCAATAGAATTAATAAAGTTAAAACAGAATT
>NZ_JAOXHI010000026.1:0-615 GCF_025779955.1 Mycoplasma enhydrae | reverse complement strand
GTTCATCAAATTTAATTTCATCAAGTTTTTGTAGTAATTTTTCAATATCTGTTTTATTTTTTTCTAAAGCCGCTATTGATTTTTCTACTTCTGCTAAATTATCTTTGTTAGTATCATAATGGTTTGAGTTTTCTTCAAAAGATTTTTGAATATCTTTTAATTGTTGTTTAGCATCATTTCTTTCTTGATCAATTTGATTTTTGCGAGCTAAAATATCTGCTTGTTTTTGCTCAGCAGTTTTAATTTTATTTTCTAGTTCTTTAAACTCAGCTTTAAAATTATCTTTTTTAGGCTCTAGTTCATCTTTAGTATTATTAGCTGCTTCTAAAGCATTTTTTATTTTATTTAATGCATCAGTTGCTTTAGCTAAATTATGTTCATTTGCTGGTTTTAGAGCTTCGTTTACTTCACTTATGGCATCATCTAAACCTTGGATAGCATCAATTATTTTTTGTTTATTACTTGCTAGATCCTCAGCTTCTTTTTCTTTTACTTTATTATCTAGAGCTTGTTTGGTTTGTTCAGCTTCTTGTAATTTTTGTTTTAAATCTTTAGCTTCATCTTCTAAATTATTATCTTTTGCTTTTTGAATAGCTTGTTTAGCTTTTTCAATAG
>NZ_JAOXHI010000025.1:0-639 GCF_025779955.1 Mycoplasma enhydrae | reverse complement strand
AGCCGCTTTAGAAAAACTAAGAGCAGCAAAACAAAAAGCAGCTGATGCTAAAACTTTAGCTATTACTAATAAATATAAAGAATATGAAACTAAAGCTGAAGACTTAGAAAAAGAAATTGATGATAAAATTACTGAAACACAAGAAGCTTTAGATAAAGCTAAAGGTGAAGATGCTAGAGTTGACGCTTTAGAAAAAGACTTAAAAGAAGTTATTAAAAACCTTGAAGCAAAACGTGATGAAGCTAATGGTGCTAAAGGCAATATTGATTCATTGGATAGCATTTTACCCGAACTAGACACCGAACTAAAATCTGCTATTCAAAAACATAATACTGAAAACAAACCAGAAAACACTAAACATCAAAAACTTGATGTTGTTCTAAAACAACTAAAAACGCTAACCGATGAAGTTAGTGGTATTTACAATACTCTAAATACAGAAAATACTAAAGATAAAAAAGAAATAACAGATGCTTTAGCTAAAGAAAAAGAAGCATTTAATAATTTAAAACCAAATGTAACTGCTGCAATTAATGCAAAAAATATTGATGAGCTTAAAGAAATTATTAAAAAATTAAGTAAGATTAAAGAAAATGCTGAAAAAGTTAAAAATAGTGCAACCTCAAAACACTATTCAGC
>NZ_JAOXHI010000024.1:0-688 GCF_025779955.1 Mycoplasma enhydrae | reverse complement strand
TCTAAATCAGTGTAACCATCATTATTAGCATTAGTTTTTATCTCACTGACTTTAGTTAGAGCTTTTTCATATGCTTGAATTGCTTGATTAATTTTAACAATTTCTGTACCTGTATTTTTAGCTAGAGCTTCAGCATTTTTATAATCAACGTCTTTAAAAGTTTTATATAAGCTTTCATGTCTTGTTTTAATTGCAGTGGCTTTAGCTTCAGCTGTTGTAATCGATGTTTCGGTATTTGAAATTGCATTAGTTAAATTATCTAATTCAGTTTTTAGCGCAGAAATACCTTGGTTTTTAACACTATTATGTAAATTTAAAACATTTTTTGCACTTTCTAGTTCAGCATTAGTGGTTACGACAGCTAAATTAATTTCATCATATTTAGTTTTGCCATCTAATTCTTGTTTTTTAGCTAATAAACTTTGTGTAGCGTTCTTTAGTGCTTGTTTAACTGTGTTAATTCTGTCTTGTTCACTTTGTTTGGCTTCATCTAGTGCTTTTTGAGCAGATTCAATAGACTTAGTTATGTCAGTAATTAAGGCTTGTGCTTCTGTTGCTTTAGCTGAATAGTGTTTTGAGGTTGCACTATTTTTAACTTTTTCAGCATTTTCTTTAATCTTACTTAATTTTTTAATAATTTCTTTAAGCTCATCAATATTTTTTGCATTAATTGCAGCAGTTACATTTG
>NZ_JAOXHI010000023.1:0-761 GCF_025779955.1 Mycoplasma enhydrae | reverse complement strand
TTTACTTTATTATCTAGAGCTTGTTTGGTTTGTTCAGCTTCTTGTAATTTTTGTTTTAAATCTTTAGCTTCATCTTCTAAATTATTATCTTTTGCTTTTTGAATAGCTTGTTTAGCTTTTTCAATAGTTTTATTTAAAGGATCTTGAGCTGCTTTAAGTTTATCTAAATCTTCACCTTTTAAAGCTTCCTTAGCAGCTTCATTAGCTTTATCTAGTTCTGTAGTAGCATTAAGAATTTCAGTCTTAATTTCTTGTTCTTTATTTTCAATTTTTTCAATTGCTTCAGCTGCTTTATTTAAAGCTTCTTGAGCAGCTTCGATTTTATCTTTTAAGGTTTTATTATCATCATTAAGTTTAGGTTCATCTTTATTTTTATCATATAGTTCTTGAGCATTTTTAATTTCTTGTTCAAGAACATTTTTAGAATTAACTATATCTGATTTATTAGAAGAATTTAGAATACCTTCAACATCTTGAGTTTTTTGTTCTAGATCTTCAATTTGTTTTTTAATTTTGGCTTTTTCTTGAGCAATTTGTTGTTCTTTTAGTTCAACTGCTGCTTTTCTATTTTCGATTAGAGTGGTTTTAGCGATAATTTCAGCAATTTTATCTGTAATTTTTTTAGTGCTTGTAACATCACCTGCTTTTTCTGTTTCTTTTTTAGCGTCTTCTAATTTTGTTTTAGCGCTTGCTAATTTTCCAAGAACTTCAGTTAATTTTGCTTTATCTTCACTATTTTTATTATTTTCAGCTTCTTCTAA
>NZ_JAOXHI010000022.1:0-766 GCF_025779955.1 Mycoplasma enhydrae | reverse complement strand
TTTACTTTATTATCTAGAGCTTGTTTGGTTTGTTCAGCTTCTTGTAATTTTTGTTTTAAATCTTTAGCTTCATCTTCTAAATTATTATCTTTTGCTTTTTGAATAGCTTGTTTAGCTTTTTCAATAGCTTTATTTAAAGGATCTTGAGCTGCTTTAAGTTTATCTAAATCTTCACCTTTTAAAGCTTCCTTAGCAGCTTCATTAGCTTTATCAAGTTCTGTAGTAGCATTAAGGATTTCAGTTTTAATTTCTTGTTCTTTATTTTCAATTTTTTCAATTGCTTCAGCTGCTTTATTTAAAGCCTCTTGAGCAGCTTCGATTTTATCTTTTAAGGTTTTATTATCATCATTAAGTTTAGGTTCATCTTTATTTTTATCATATAAATCTTGAGCATTTTTTATTTCCTGTTCAAGAGTATTTTTAGCATTAACTATATCTGATTTATTAGAAGAATTTAGAACACCTTCAACATCTTGAGTTTTTTGTTCTAGATCTTCAATTTGTTTTTTAATTTTGTCTTTTTCAGCGGCAATTTGTTGTTCTTTTAGTTCAACTGCTGCTTTTCGATCTTCAATTAGAGTAGTTTTAGCATTAATTTCAGCAATTTTATCTGTAATTTTTTTAGTGCTTGCAGCATCACCTGCTTTTTCTGTTTCTTTTTTAGCGTCTTCTAATTTTGTTTTAGCGCTTGCTAATTTTCCAAGAACTTCAGTTAATTTTGCTTTATCTTCACTATTTTTATTATTTTCAGCTTCTTCTAAAGCAT
>NZ_JAOXHI010000021.1:0-791 GCF_025779955.1 Mycoplasma enhydrae | reverse complement strand
CAGCAATGTATTCAGCTGACCAGTACTAATAAATTGATTGGTTTAATAGTGATTCTATAGAAGTAATCTAAATTATTTATCGATATTCAGTTTTCAGAGAACAAATTAAGCGATGAGCCGCAAAAAACTTAAATCCTTAAATGGATTTTTTTATTTGTTTTTTCAAAAAATCATTAAACTAAAAAAAGGTTATAAAATTTAGTTATTAATGAGGTTTAAAATATGGATATTAAAAAATATAGAAAAATTTTTTTCAGTTTTAGTTTATTATTGGATGTTGTATTTGTTTTATCATTGTTTTTTATTCTAGTTTATATTACTTGAGTAAATAAATACAATAGTGAACTTGAAAAGTCAACCTTGTTGCCAAAATTAATGAAAGAACGTATTAATTGAAAACAAATTTATCTTATTTCATTTTCTTTAATTTATTTATAATTCTTAATGTTGCAAATAGCAAAAATAGCCATTCTTATCAAGAACAAAAACAGTTTTATTAAAAGTTTATTTTCATTATTTTTCATTAATAAACTAAATTTAATTAATGAAGATTCAAAAGTTAATAAGACCAATTTTATTTCTTTATTTGTTGTCTTAAATTTAGCTCTAATTTCAATTTTTCTATCTTCTGTTTTTAATATTATTTCAGATTGAATACATTGAAGTAAACATATCCCCTATTAGTGGACTACCACAAATGGAGGATATGTTTTTTATTATGAAAAAATATAAGACAAGAATATTTTTATACAAGTTGTGTATGAGAGTGCTTACTGGAGAAAAAATTCCAG
>NZ_JAOXHI010000020.1:0-815 GCF_025779955.1 Mycoplasma enhydrae | reverse complement strand
TTGAAGTTTTTGAGCTGTTTCTTGAAGTTTTCTATCAATTTCTTCAATAATACCTTTAATTCTTTCTTCTTCACCCTTAGCTTTATCTTCAGCAGTTTTTAAAGATTCTTTTAGGCTCTCTAAAAGCTCAGTTGCTTCTTGTTTAGGAGCATTATATTCTTTATCAGTTGCTTGTTGAATAACTGATTCAACATCTGTAATAGCTTTTTTAAGATCCTCAATAGCAGAATTTAATTTAGTAATGTCATTACCTGCATCTTTAGCACCTTTAATAGCTTTATTAGATTTTGTTTTAGCTTCTTTAAGAGCATCATCAATTGCCTTTTTAGCATTAGTTAATGCTGTATTAAGTTCAGATTTTCTATTATTAGCAGTATCAATTGTAGTTTTTAAAGTATTAATTAAGCCTTTAATTTCATCATTTTTATCATTTTTATTAGTGTTATAATCTGCTTCAGCTGATGTTATAGCATTAGTTAAATCATCTAGTTTTGATTTTAAAGGATCTATTTTATCTTTTTGAGCTTCAGCTCTTGCTTGTGCACTAGTTATTGCATTAATATGGTCTTGCAATAATTTTTTAAGATTCTTAACACGTTCATTTTCTTTTTCTTGTTCTGATTGTAATTTGGCTCTTAATTCAGCTAATGCTTTATTAATATTTGTAATATCACCAGCAATTCTAGTATCTAAATCAGTGTAACCATCATTATTAGCATTAGTTTTTATCTCACTGACTTTAGTTAGAGCTTTTTCATATGCTTGAATTGCTTGATTAATTTTAACAATTTCTGTACCTGTATTTTTAGCTAGAG
>NZ_JAOXHI010000001.1:0-149795 GCF_025779955.1 Mycoplasma enhydrae | reverse complement strand
ACAAGCACTAAAAGATGCCAAAGATGCACTAGACAGAATTGTTAAAGAAGCCCTTCAACAAGCAGATAATGCTTTAGAAGAAGCTGAAAATAATAAAAATAGTGAAGATAAAGCAAAATTAACTGAAATTCTTGGAAAATTAGCAGGCGCTAAAACAAAATTAGAAGACGCCAAAAAAGAAACAGAAGAAGCAGGCGATGTTGCAAGTACTAAAAAAATTACAGATAAAATTGCTGAAATTAATGCTAAAAGCACTCTAATTGAGAATAGAAAAGCAGCAGTTGAACTTAAAGAACAACAAATTGCCGCTGAAAAAGCTAAAATTAAAAAGCAAATTGAAGATCTAGAACAAAAAACCAAAGACGTTGAAGGTGTTTTAAATTCTTCTAATAAATCAGATATAGTTAATGCTAAAAATGATCTTGAACAAGAAATTAAAAATGCTCAAGATTTATATGATAAAAATAAAGATGAACCTAAACTTAATGATGATAATAAAACCTTAAAAGATAAAATTGAAGCTGCTAAAGAAGCTTTAAATAAAGCAGCTGAAGCAATTGAAAAAATTGAAAATAAAGAACAAGAAATTAAAACTGAAATCCTTAATGCTACTACAGAACTAGATAAAGCTAATGAAGCTGCTAAAGAAGCCTTAAAAGGTGAAGATTTAGATAAACTTAAAGCAGCTCAAGATCCCTTAAATAAAGCAATTGAAAAAGCTAAAGAAGCTATTCAAAAAGCTAAAGATAACAATTTAGAAGAAGAAGCTAAAGATTTAAAACAAAAATTACAGGAAGCCGAACAAACCAAACAAGTTCTTGATAATAAAGTAAAAGCTAAAGAAGCTGAAGACCTAGCAAGTAATAAGCAAAAAATAACTGATGCTATTAAAGATTTAGATGATGCCATAAGTGAAGTAAACGATGCTCTAAAACCAGCAAATGAACATAATTTAGCTAAAGCAACTGATGCATTAAATAAAATAAATACTGCTTTAGAAGCAGCTAATAATACTAAAAATGAGCTAGAACCTAAAAAAGATAATTTTAAAGCTGAATTTAAAGAACTAGAAAATAAAATCAAAGCTGCTGAACTAAAACAAGCAGATATTTTAGCTCGCAAAAATCAAATCGATCAAGAAAGAAATGATGCTAAACAACAATTAAAAGATATTCAAAAATCTTTTGAAGAAAATTCAAACCATTATGATACTAACAAAGATAATTTAGCAGAAGTAGAAAAATCAATAGCGGCTTTAGAAAAAAATAAAACAGATATTGAAAAATTACTACAAAAACTTGATGAAATTAAATTTGATGAACCAAAAGCTGAAGCTGACACTTTAAAAACTAATATTATAAATAAACTAACTGAAGCTAGAAATCAAAAATCAGCACTAGAAACAGCTGCAGAACAAGAAAGACAAAGAATTACCCAACTAAAACAAAACTTAAATACTGCCAAAGAAGCTTTAAAACAATTAACTGAGGCCTTAAATAAGGCAGTTGGTTTAGATGATAGACAAATAGCACTGGATGCTTTAGAATCAAAACTTGCCGAAGTTCAAAACTTAGATGGTATTTCAAATGATGATAAAACTAAAAATGCTAAAACTGAATATGAAGCTTTCAAATTAGCTTATGATAATGCTAATAATTTAGTTACAACTCAAAAACAACAAATAAAACAAGCTAAAGAAGAAATTGAAAACAAAGTTAAAGACCTAGAACAAAAAGCTAAAGAAGCTATTCAAAAGGCTGACGCGGCTATTGCTGATAATAAAGCAACTGACTTGCAAACTTCATTAACAGAATTAGATGACTTAGAAACTAAACTAGATGATTTAGTTAAAGAAATTGAACCTAAAAAATACAAAACTCAAACTGATAAAGCTAAAGATTTATTAAAAGATGTTAAATCTAAAAAAGATGAAGTTAACCAAAAACTAAATGCTGAAACTAATAGAATTAATAAAGTTAAAACTGAATTAGAAAAAGCTAAAACTGATTTAGCAGTTGCAAAACAAAAAGCAACTGATAATATTAACAATATTGATGAACTTAAAAAAGCTATTGTTGCCTTAGAAGCCCAAAAAACTACTTCTCAAGGTAAATATGATGAACATAATATACCTATTAACCAAGCTGTTGGTGAACTTCAAACAGCTTTAGATAATCTAAAAGATGAATTAAAAGATATAGATGGTTTTATAGCTAACTTAAAACAAACACAAGAAACTAATGAAAAAGAAGTTAAAGAAAAATTGGATGATGCTTTAAAGAAAGCAGAAGACGCTATTAAAAAAGCAGATGAAGCCGGTACTGATAAATCGAAATTAGATGAAGCTAAAGATAATTTAGAAAAAGCTAAAGAAGCCTTAGAAAAAGCAAAACAAAAAGCTGAAGAAAAAGGTGATGCTGATTCAGCTAAAAAAGCTGAAGATAAGGCAAAAGAAGTAACTGATAAATTAGATGAAATCAATAATAAATTAGATGATACTATAGCAAAAGAAATTGATGGTGCAACTACAGCATTAAGAGACGCTATTAGCAATTTAAATTCAAAAGATGGAGTTGATGAACTAACTACAGAACTGCCAAAATTTGAAGCTGAAATTGCTAAGGCTAAAGCTGTTTATGATAAATATAATAAAGATGAATACAAAAACAAAGTTTTAGTCCCTGAAAAATTAGAGGCACTAAATACCGCTTTAAGTGAAGCAACCACTCTTAAAACAACTAAAACAACTGAAAGAGATACTAAAAAACAAGCTACAGAAACTAAATATACTGAAGCCGAAACTGCTAAAAATGAAGCATTTGAAGATTCTAAAAATGCTGGTGAAGATTCAACTAAATTAGCAACCGCTTTAGAAAAACTAAGAGCAGCAAAACAAAAAGCAGCTGAAGCTAAAACTTTAGCTATTACTAATAAATATAAAGAATATGAAACTAAAGCTGAAAACTTAGAAAAAGCAATTGATAACAAAATCAAGGAAACTGAAGAAGCTCTAGATAAAGCCAAAGGTGAAGATGCTAGAGTTGATGCTTTAGAAAAAGACTTAAAAGAAGTTATTAAGAACCTTGAAGCAAAACGCGATGAAGCTAATGGCGCTAAGGGTAATATTGATGAATTAGACAGAATTTTACCTGATTTAAATACTTTAAACACCAATGCTATTCAAAAACATAATACTGAAAACAAAGCAGAAAACACCAAGCATCCAAAACTTGATGTTGTTCTAAAACAACTAAAAACGCTAACCAATCAAGTTAGTGATGTTTACAATACTCTAAATACAGAGAATACTAAAAATAAAAAAGAAATAACAGATGCTTTAGCTAAAGAACAAAAAGCATTTGATGATTTAAAACAAGATGTTAAAAACGCCATAGATACAAAAAATATTGATGATCTTAAAGAAATTATTAAAAAACTAAACAAAATTAAAGAAGATGCTCAAAAAGTTAAGGATAGCGCAACTTCAAAACACTATTCAGCTAAAGAAACAGAAGCAAAAGCCTTAATTAATGACATAACTAAGTCTATAAAAGAAGCAGATGATGCTCTAAAAGAAGCAGAACAAAGTGAACAAGATAGAATTGACAGAGTTAAGCGAGCACTTCAAAAAGCTACTCAAGACTTATTAGCTAAAAAACAAGAATTAGATGGCAAAACTAAATATGATGAAATTAATTTAGCTGTAGTAACCACTAATGATGAACTAGAAAGTGCAAAAAATGTTCTAAGACAACACAATATAGATAAAAATAAAGCTATTGCTGAACTAAAAACTGAATTAGATGCCTTAGACCAAGCAATTAAGGATACTAACAGTTCTATTACAGCCGCTGAAGCTAAAGCCAAAACAATTAAAACTAAACATGAAGGTTTATATAAAACTTTTAAAGACACGGAATATAAAAATGCTGAAACTTTAGCTAATAATGCAGGTACAGAAATTACTAAAATTAATCAAGCAATTCAAGCATATGGAGAAGCTTTAACTAAAATCAATAGCATTAAAACTAACGCTAATAATGATGGTTACACCGACCTAGATGCTAGAATTGCCGATGATATTACAAATATTAATAAAGCATTAGCTGAATTAAGAGCCAAATTACAATCAGAACAAGAAAAAGAAAATGAACGTGTTAAAAATCTTAAAAAATTATTGCAAGACCATATTAGTACAATAACTAATGCACAAACAGATGCTGAAGCTCAAGAAGATAAAATAGATCCTTTAAAAGCAAAACTAGATGATTTAACTAATGCTTTAACATCAGCTGAAGCAGATTATAATACTAATAAAAATGATAAAAATGATGAAATTAAAGCCCTAATTAATACTTTAAAAACTACAATTGATGCTGCTAATGCTAAAAAAACTCTACTTAATACAGCATTAACTAATGCTAAAAAAGCAATTGATGATGCTCTTAAAGAAGCTAAAACAAAATCTACTAAAGCTATTAAAGATGCTAAAGATGCAGGTAATGACATTACTAAATTAAATTCTGCTATTGAGGATCTTAAAAAAGCTATTACAGATGTTGAATTGGTTATTCAACAAGCAACTGATAAAGAATATAATGCTCCTAAACAAGAAGCAACTGAGCTTTTAAATAACCTAAAAGAATCTTTAAAAACTGCTGAAGATAAGGCTAAGGGCGAAGAAGAAAGAATTAAAGGTATTATCGACGAAATTGATAGAAGACTTCAAGAAACGGCTCAAAAACTTCAAACTGCTAAAAATGCTGAAGGAAAATATGATACTTCTGTAATTGCACTTGGTGCTTTAAATACTCAAATCACTCAAAATAATGATTATCAAACAGACCTAAATAAGGATGCTAAAAATAAAACTCCTAAAATTACAGCTAAATTAGAGGAACTAAAAAATAAAACAACTGAAGTCAAAACTAAACATGATAACTTAGTAGCAAAAAATAATCAATTGAAAACTCAAGTAGAAACTAAATATACTGATGCTCAAAGTTCATGAAACACAGCTAGAACAGGTTTAGATGCAGCTATAGCAAACAAAAATGAAACTAAACTAAAAGAAATAAAAACTGCTCTAGAAGCTTCATTAGAATTAGCTAAAGCTGCTAAACAGCTGGCAACTGATAAAGATTATGGTGCAGTTAGAATAAATTCAGATGATTTAATCAATAACATTGAAAGAGATCTAACTAAAATCAAGGACGCTCTAGAAGGTGTTGAAAGAGACAGAATTGCTAAAGTTAAGGAAAAACTTGAAACTGTTATTAAATCTCTAGATGATTTAATTAAGAAAAATGATCATGCTAATAAATATGACAGTACAAAAAGATATGTAAGTGAATTAAATAATTTAATCAATACCATTAAAAATGATGTTTATGATATATACAACAAACCAGAAAATACTAGTGTTCCTGAACTAAATCAAAAATTAACAGAACTTAAAAATAAACTTGATGAAGCCAAAAGACATTCTGAAGCACAAGATAAATTAGCTAACGATATCAAATGATTTTACGATTTCGCATATAAAGGTTGAAGGGATACTGAATATAGACAAGCAAAAGATGCTGATAATGCTAACCCTCAAACAGAAGTTGAAATTAATAATGCTATTGGCAAATTCAATACAGCAAAAACTAAGCTTGAAACGTTAATGGCTAAAGCTTTAGTTCAAGAATACAATGACAATAAAGCAGACCAACAACAAAAATTAGATGAAATAAATACTAAAATCCAACAACTAGAAGACAAGATTAAAGAAGCTGTTTAAAACAAAAAGCACAAGAACACGCTCAAAAAATTCAAGAAATTTATAATAGACTTGAAATGCTTACTAACTTCAAGAAAATTAATGAAGATATAGCAGCACTAGAACCTTTAATCCAAGCTGCTCAAGACTTTATTAATAATGAAGTTAAAGACAGTAATGCTGCTTTCTTGGCAAACCTAAAAAATACAATTCGACAAGCTACAACCTTAATTCAACAAAAAAGAGATTATATTGCTCAAGAAACTGCAAAACACAAAGCAGAGTATGAAAACATTAAAAATACACTAGAACACCTTATCAATTTATTTAATTCTATTGGTACAAAATCAATCGAATTAACAAATGTGGAATTCTGACGAATAAATGAAGGTATTTTATCTAATGAAAACTTAGGAAAATTAAATAATACAGGAGATAAACTTGTAGAATTAGCTAAAAAAACGAAAGAATTAGGTGATGATAAATATGAAAAGTTAGCTCTTGAAGAATTAGAACCATTAATTTCTAAAGCAAGAACTTTATGATGATTAAAAAAAGCTCAAGGTTTAGAATTTTCTCTTAGTCACGCACATCAATTACCTTCTTCTGTTGTAACCGCCAACATTACTTCAATTGGTCATGAACATGATAGATATGACTTTGTAGTTGAAAAAATGACCTATAACGATTTAAAAGGTTATGTTAATATAAGAGTTAAATATTGATTTAAAATATATGGCGATACTTTAACTGAAACAAGAGATTATAGAATAAAAACTACTATAAAATATGAAGCTTTTGAGTTTAAAAATCCACGACTAAGAGAAGATGTTTATGATTATGAGGCAATGAAAAGAGACTTTGAAATTGATAATTCATATGAAAATCTAAAAAAATACTTCATATGAGATAACGGTAATGATAAACTTGATTATGAAGAATTTTTTGTTAAAAAAGTAGAAGAAAATGATATTACACTTATTAGAAAAGTTTCAATTCCTAATTCAGATAATTTAGATTCTCAAACCTTTAAAACTGCTGAAACAAATATTAAAATACATACTACTATAAAAGATAAAATCAGTAAAAACCGTAGTGTGTGAATTGAAGATAATATAAATGCCTTTATTAGTGGTTGAGAACTAAAAAGAACAAATGCGCAGCCAACCGCACTAACTATTAATGATGTAGAATTTAAACCTGGTACTTTAAATCTAATTCCTCATTTAGAAGTTCGTGCTAATTTTATTAGTCCTAATAGTTTTGATGGAACTTTAAAAATTAATTTTAGTATTCATGACAAAGTAACCAATTCTAATCAAATAAAATTTTCTAAGGTTTTTGGTGGACTAATGCCAGCAAAACCTAGATTTGATTTTAGATATAATTTTAGTAATTATTTTATAATTATGATTAATAAATATAGAAGTTTTGGTGATGCATTTAAAAATTTAAATGGTAATAATCCAAATTTAACAATCGATGATAATTTCTTTAAAAAGCAATATAAATTAATTTGAAATACAAAAGATTCAAAAATCAGTCCTCTCTTTACAAATCTTAAAATTGAATCAATTAAATTCTCGCAAGACAGACACGGGTTAATATTTGATTACAAAGTTAGGACTAAATTTATAGTAGGAAGAAAAAGTGCTAGATCTGGTGATTTTGAGTATGCATGAAAAGAAATACAGGTGCAAAATGATTTTCAAGATTTTAGTTTATTAGCCAAAGTTACACATTTCCTTAATATGCTTAATTGAAATATACTGGGTGCTCAACAAGGTGTTTGACCAATTGAATTATATTTAGCACTTCCTTCTCATCCAGGAATTAGAGGTTATTTAGGAGATTTTAATTTTTCTGATACAAGAATTACTAAAGATAACCTACATTATAAAAATTTTTGAAATTTTTGACCAAGTTTTAAAAGTCATCAATCAAAAACAATCCAATTAGTTCTTAAACATTTTAATAATAATGATGGCTTTTTTGAAAAGTTTTATCGAAACCCCGATACTTTAAAAAGTTTTTTGAATGAATGACATGGATTGAAAAATAGTATTAGAAATTTAATAAAAGCAATTTGACTTGCTGTACCTAATAAAAGGGAACCTGGTGTTGGATCAAGATTTGAAGCGGAAGAAAAAAGATGAAAATCCTCAGCTTATGTTGTTCCTACTGGTCATGCTGATCCAGATAAATTTTTTAAAAACCATGTAGTGTTTATAGGTGAAAATGAAGATCAATCATCAAATGATTATACAGACAAAACAAAACACTAGAATAAACTTGAATTAAAAAGAGTCGACAATTTGTCGACTTTTATTTTCCTAAACAAAATTTATTAAACATGTTATCTAATAACGTTTCACTATCATATTCTTTATTTAAAATTTCTCTTAGTATAGACCAGCACTTATTAATATCAATAATTACCACTTCAGGACCATAGTTATTATTTAAACCTTCTAAAGCAGCACTTAAACAGTTAAGTGTTTGCTTTAGCAGTCCTAAACGCCTTGTGTTGTAAATAATATTGTCATCTTCATAATCAAGATCTAAATATTTTTTAACTAAAGCATTTTTTAATTCTCACACATTTTTGTTTTTAGATGAAATTTGAACATAATTTTTGTTTTGTTTATTTTTTAATAAATCACTTTTATTTATAACTGGAATATAAATTTTATTTTTAGCTAATTTTTTAATAATTTTATCTTCTTGATTTTCTTCTAAGTCAGGATTTAGTAAATGTACAACTATTTTAGCTTCTTTAATTGAATCTAATGATTTTTCAATTCCAATATTTTCAATTTTATTATCTGTTTTTCTAATTCCTGCTGTATCAATTATTTTAAAAGGAATACCATTAATTTCATAATCAGCTTCAATAACATCTCTAGTAGTACCTTCTATATCTGTTACTATAGCTCTATCTTTATTTAATAAAACATTTAATAAAGATGATTTTCCGACGTTTGGTTTTCCAACAATAGCAACTTTAATACCTTCATATACATCAATAGCATTTTGAGATTTTTTAATTATTGTTTCAATGTTATTTTTAAGATTTAAAACTAATGTCGATAATTTGGTAGCATTCATTTGTTCGATATCATTGTAATCAGAATAATCTATATTTATTTCTATAATTGAAATTATGTTTAATAATTGTTGTTCTAGTGATTCGATAATTTTATTATCATTATTATTAAATTGTTTGATAGCGATTTCAGCTTGTATATTAGTTTTAGCATGAATTAAAGAATTAATAGCTTCAGCTTTATCTAAAGAGATTTTTCCATTTAAAAAAGCTCTTTTTGAAAATTCTCCTCTTTGAGCTAACCTTGCGCCATTAGCAATAATTAAATTAAGAATCTTATTAGTAACAACAATACCACCATGAGCATTAATTTCTACTGTGTCTTGCCCTACATAATTTTTTGAGCCAATAAAGAAATTAACTAATACTTCATCTATAGTTTTATTAGTTAAAGGGTCATAAATATAACCATATGTAATAGTTTTATCTTTGCCTATTTTTCCTTTATATATTTTTTTAATTATTTGAATAGCTTCTGGTCCTGATATTCTAATTATAGAAATAGCTTGATTTATATTACCTGAAGCAATAGCAACAATAGTATCGTCAATTATATTATTTTTATACATATTTATATATTATATAAGTATTAGAAAATAATAGCTATTTTAGTATAAAGTGGCGACAGAAAAATAAAAGAGTTTCTAGTTAGTTAAATTAATTATAATAATAAGTAATGTATATATGTCAATATCTTTAAAAACCGCTAACTTTAAGACTAAAAAGTGTCTTAATTAAATGTCAATAAAAACAAAACAATTTTAGTTTTATTAACATTATCTAAAACATTAAAAACTTATATATAAATTATTTGTATATAATTAATTTATTAAGCGAATGAGGTATAAATGTCTGTAGTTAAAAAACAAAAAAAGCCAACTGCAAATAAAAAAAAGAAAAACGATTTTATTTTAGTTGATGATATTAAAAAACCTTCTAAACACCAAATAGAGCAAACACGCGAATTAGATATTTATAAAAATTATGGATTAGGAAGTTTTAAAGAAATTAAACTAAAAAAAGAAAAGAAAAAATAATGCTAAAAATCGGTTTAATAGCAGAATTTAACCCATTCCACAATGGGCACATTTATTTAATTAATAAAATTAAAGAAATGTATCCTAATTCTAAAATAATAGTAGCTTTATCATCTAATTACACCCAAAGAGGTGAAATTGCATGTCAATCATATTTAAAAAGAAAAAAAATCGCAAAACAATATGGTGTTTCAAAAGTTTTAAAATTAGATTTTGAAACTTCTACACAAGCCGCTCATATATTTGCAAAAGGAGCTATTGATAGACTAAACCAATCCGGAATTGATTTATTAGTTTTTGGAGCTTCTGATACTTCAAATATTAATGTTTATATAAATGCGGCTAATAAACTCAAGGAGAATTTAGAGTTTTATAATACAAAAGCTAAAGAGATAATGAAAACTGGTAGGTCTTTTATATATTCATGTTATGAAGCGCTTAAATTTATTATTCCTGAAAAAGATATACCACAAGATATCTTAGGTTTTGAATATACAAAATATATAATTAACAACAATTTAAAAATTAAACTAAACTGTTTTAAACGTACAGTTTCTCATAGTTCAGAAAACACTAGTCTTAATTATGCCTCGGGCACAAAATTAAGACAAATGATTAAAGATAAAGAAGATATTTCGAAATATTCACCTGTAAAAATTACTAAATTAAAAACAATTGAGAGCACATATCCTAGATTTCAAAAAATAGTAAGAAAAAAAACACCTCAACAACTAGCTAAAATAAAACTAGTTACAGAAGGTATGGAAAATTTATTTAAAAAAAATATAAATGCTTCAACTTATGATGAATTTGTTGACCGCTGCACTTCGAAAAGGTATACTAAATCAAGAATAAAACGAGTATATTTATATGTTTTAAAAAGTATTAAGAGGTAGATTAAAACCTCCTACTCATAATAATGATTATCAAAATGAAACAAAATTTATAACACTATTTAAATTATTAAATTTATATAAAAAAATGACCTCTAGCCACTCCTTTATGCCGATATTTCAGCTTCTTAGCTTCCGCAAGTTATTTTTAACTCCGCGCCTTTTACATCTATACATACTATACAATATCATAATTTTTTAATCTTTTACAAAAAAATAAATTGGTATAAATTTTTTCATATAAAAATTATAGTTTAAAAGCCGGTTTTACCCAGCTTTCTATGGCTGGCCAACAGCTTTCGCTCAGACCTGTATTTACAATTACATTTTACCATACTTTATAATTTTTTAAAAAAAGTTGGTAACACACCAACAATTTTTATACTGCAATTCTAGATAAACTTACTTGCCCAATAACTAATCACATAGGTATAAAAATAAAACTAGTCATTGTTGATAAACTACTTACTTGCGAAGTATATTTAGCATTATTATTAGCATGTTGTGAATATAGCACAATTGTAGTTCCCGGAGGAACGGCGCCTGTCATTACTAAAATTGCTCCTACACTTACTGGAATTAATTTTTTAGCTACAAAGAAAGATACTAGCGCTAATATAAATAAAGGTATTAAACCAGATTTATAAAATAAGAATAATCAATTTTTACCTTTTTTAAACATCTCTTTTAAATCATTTTTAGCTAAACTAGTTCCTATAACAATTCAAATTAGTGGACTTATTAGACTGGCTACAATACTTATTGGTTTAGCTAAATAAGGCATAGTTATATTTCAATCAAACCAACCTGTAGGTCTACCTTGATAAGGGACTCATAAATTTTTTAGATTATCATATTTAAATCAATTAATAATTTTCGTTTTTTTACCTAAAACACCGCTTAACACCTCTACTTCTTGTCCGTGTAGAACACTAAAGTTAGGACCAAAAGTGGCTTCCTTTGTAAAAATATTTGTTGTGCTACCATAAACAGGTAGTGTTTTATTTACATCTTTAATTGTTACACCTAATTTTGGTATATATTGTGTAGCTCATAAAGCTATAGCAATAATCACCACAATAAAAGCAGGGTTCAAAAAGGCTTTTTTAAGTGTATACTTAAATTCTTTTTTAGTAAACTTAACACCTGTTATTAAAGAGAAAGATAAACCAAAACCACCAACATAATACAATATGTTTCAAATATTTAAAGAACCTAATTCAGGTCCATTAGGAAATACACCTAAAACAATTGGCGTAGCAAACAAAATATTGGAACCATAAATACACATTAGTCAAGTAACAAGATGTTTACGTTGGAGTTGTTCTAAATAAATATTTCTATTTCAAATTTGTTTTTGTTCAAATTCCACATTGGCTTGATATTTTTCGAAATCTTTTTGAGCTCTTGTTAAAACTCTTTTAGGTATCAAATGTGGTAAAAATTTAATTCATAACAAAGCAATACCAGTTAATGCAAAATAATAAATTGCACTTAGACCGAAAACAATAGCATATATATTAATATCTGATTTATCTGCGTTTTTCATAAACGAAAAGAAAGATAAAAAAGGAATTATGATATTAATAATCATTTTTTGAATTGAATTTGTAACACCATCATTTAAAACCTTAGTTTTGTATAAAACAAAACCTAATAGTGTAACTACTAATGTAGAAATAATTGCACCTCAAAGGCCAGTATTTGTAATTATGCCAGTAAATAAAGTTGTGGAATTCATCTTAGATACCCAACTTTCTTAGTGCATCAACAGCAGCATTAGTTTCCGCTTCTTTTTTAGATTTACCAATACCTTCACCATATTTTATACCTTCAAATATAACAACTGAGCCAAATTGTGAATTTGAAAGACCTTCTGTTATATATTCAATATTAGAATTACTTGATTTTTGAAAATGCTCTTGTAATAAATTTTTAGGATGGTTGTGTTCAAAGTTTAATGCCTTATCAAAAGTTGGTTTTAATGTAAGTTCTGTAAATTCAAAAACTTTTGATAAACCATAAACTAAATAAATTGCGCCTATAAAAGATTCATATAAATTAGATACTGTTTTTTCATTCAAGCCGTTTGCAAAAGCAGATTTTGAATGCCTTAAGAAATTTAATAATTTAAATTTAGATGCCACAAATGCTAAATTAGTTTTATCGACAACGTGACTTCTTAATTTTGTAGCTGATCCAGCATTTCATCAAAGTTTATTAGAAGAAATTCATTCAGTTACTACAAATTGCAAGATACCGTCCCCAATAAATTCTAAAAAATCATTGTCATGTGATTTTTTATTTTCATTAGAATATGATTTATGAGTGAATGCAGATATAAGAATTTCAATTTGATTTCTCTTTAAATTATGCGTTTTTAAATTAAATGTATTAATAAATTCTGAAAGTTCTTTCCAAAACAATATGTCTTTATTATTCATTTTGAATTTCCTCCAGATTGTTTTTTATTTCGCTAATAAAATTTTGATTATCTAGTAGATTTTTAATTTGATTTAAAGAATTATAAAAAGCTAATTCATCTGAGCTGCCATGTGCTTTAATTACTATTTTTTCTAAACCGATAATATAGGCACCACCTACATTTCTGTAATCAAATCTATTTTTAATTTGCTTTAATTTTGGTTTTAATAACCAACCACCTATTTTAGATATAAAATTTGACATTATGGATTGTTTTAATAAACTACCAAAACCCATAAAAGATGCTTCCATAGTTTTTAAAAATATGTTTCCTGTTTGACCTTCTGCTATAACAATATCCACAACACCATTAACAGCGTCCTTTGGTTCAATAAAACCATGATAATTAATTGCTTTGTTGGCTTTTAGTAGACTATTAGCCAACTTTACATTTTCATTACCTTTATAGTCTTCCGTTCCAATATTAAGCAGTCCAATAATAGGGTTTTTATTTTCAAACATTTTTTGATAATATTTAGTGGCAACAAGTGCTCAATTATTTAAATAATCAGCCGGGGTTTCTACATTAGCACCAGCATCTAGTAATAATATATTTTTTTGAGTCGTAGTTGGGACTACTGGCATAAAAGCAGGTCTAGAAACATTTGGTAACCTTTTAATCTTTAAGCTAGATAAAGTTATTAAAGAACCACTATCTCCACTGCTCAATATAGCATCACAATCATTTTCTACCAAATAATTAAAGGCATCTAGCATAGATGACTTATTTTTTAAAATATCCCTTGGAGAATTTTTAATATGTGCAATTTCACAAGAATTAATTATTGTAAATAATTTGGTTTCTTCTTTTAAAGTTTCTTCAATGTATTTTTCATCACCAACCAAAATAATTTCAAATTCTGGAAAGTTTTTTTTAAATTTTAAAGCAGCTCTAGTTGCTTCATAGTGCCCATTATCATTATTTAATATATCAAAAACAATTTTTTTCATTTAACACCTACTCTGTTGATATTAGATATGGATAAATAGTTTGGCCACCATTATATATATCAATTTGAACATCAAAATTAACTTCTACATAATTTTGTAATTCACTTATATCTGCCTCTGTAACATCTTGACCATAAAATAAAGTAACAATCTGTGTATCTTCATTAATCATTTCATTTAATAATTTAATTGCAGCTTCATTAAAAGTTGGCGCTGTGTTAATTAATTTACCTTCTTTAATAGTCATAAACTCTCCAGCTTTCACTTTAATACCATCTAATTTAGTGGTTTTAATAGAAGGAGCGATTTCACCATAGTGAATACTATTTAAAGCATCTTTCATAAGCTGATGATTTTCTTCAATTGAATTTTCTTCACTGAAGTTATATAGAATACCTAAAGCTTGAGCTTGTGATTTAGTTGGAATTATAATAATTTTTTTATCTTTAATAATTGTTGAAGCTTGTTGAGCTGACAAAATAATGTTTGAATTATTAGGCAATATAAAGATAGTCTCAGCATTTGTTGAATTAATGGCATATACAATATCATTGATTGAAGGGTTATTAGTTTGTCCTCCTTCAACAATATATGAAGCCCCACTTTCTTTTAATAAATTAATTATACCCGCTCCCGAATTACAAGAAATAACAGCAGATTTTTTAGGTTTTTGTAATTCGCCATTTTCTGTTTCTTTTTTATTATTGGAATTATCGGTATTCTTTTTACTATCGTTGGCTTGCAATGTCATATTTTCAATTTTAACTTTAATAAACTGACCCAAGCTATTAACAGCATTTAGAACTTCTCCTGGTCTAATTGCATGAATGTGTACCTTTAGAATAGAATTATCTTGAACAACAACCATTGAACTTCCAATTCTTTCTAATTTGTTAACCAAAAGGTCTTTATTAAATTTTTTAGGCTTTTTGAGTTCTAAAATAAATTCAGTACAATAACCAAATTCTCCTTCAAAAACTTCAGTATCAGATATAAATTTGTTAACTTCATCTTCAACATTTAGTAATTGTATTGGTTGTCCTTGAAAATAAGATAGCATTCCTTCTAAAACAGCATATAATCCTTCGCCACCCGAGTCGGTAACCTCAACTTCTTTTAAAACTTTAAGTAAGTTAGGAGTATTATCACAACTTTTTCTAGCTAAATTTAAAGCGATTGTAAAAATGTCTTCAATATCGCTATCTATTAGTGCATTATCAATTAAACCTTCTGAAGTTTCTCTAATAACAGTTAGAATTGTTCCTTCAATTGGCTTTAAAACTGCTTTGTAAGCAGAATTAGAAGCCGATTGAAAAGCTTTGACCAAATCATAAGAATTAATTTCTTCTTTATTATTGAAACCTACCGCAAAACCCCTAAAAATTTGACTTAAAATTACACCAGAGTTTCCCCGAGCAGAAAATAACATGTTTTGAGCTATTTTAGAAGCAACCTCTGAGATATTTGTATTATCTTTATCAATTCCAGTTAATACAGACAAAATTGTAGATGCCATGTTTGACCCTGTATCTCCATCTGGCACAGGAAAAACATTCAAAGCATTTATGGAATTTTGTTTATTTTTAAGATTATGCGCACCGGAAGTGACAGCTTCTAATCAAATTTTTCCATTAATTTTTTTCATTATTTTGTTCCTTTAATATATACACATAATTTTCCAATTTTTCAGTTAATCTTTTTAAGATTGTAATTAATAATTTGGTAGATTTCTTCAACAATATTTTTAGCACTAATACTTACTAATGTAATTAAACCAATATAAACATCAATTGCATTTTTTTGTTTTTCACTCTTTAACACCACAATTCCATCATTGGGAGTATTTATTTCATTAAATTCATCTAAGGTTTCAAAATCAATTACACCGGCGATTGAAGAAATTCAGTTTTTAATTTTGCTATCTATTTCTTTATTCATAATTCTGCCCCTTAATTTTTAATATAACTTCTTTTAATTGGGAACATCGAAGTTAATTTTGCTACTTCTTTTTTAATTACTGTTTTAAGGTTTTCATTATTTGGGTCACGCAAACATTTATCAATTAAATTAGCTAAAATAATAAACTCATCTTCACCAAAACCACGTGAAGTCATAGCGGCTGAGCCTAATCTAATTCCACTTGAAATCATGGGTGATTCGGTGTCATTTGGAATTGAGTTTTTATTTACTGTAATATTACATTCTTGTAAAATAGCAGAAGCCTCTTTGCCTGTCAAATTATATGAACTTTTAACGTCAATCATAAATAAGTGGTTTGCTGTTAAACCCGAAATTACTTTAGCACCCTTATTCATAAATGTTTGACAGAAAACTTTAGAGTTTTTTAACAACTGTTTTTGGTATTCAATAAATTCTGGTTGTAAGGCTTCATAAAAGGAAACAGCTTTAGCGGCTATTTGATGAAATAAAGCGCCACCTTGATAACCCGGAAAAACAGCTCTATCAATCTTTTTAGCAATTTCTTCGTTGTTGGTTAATATAATTGCGCCCCTGGTACCCCTTAAAGTCTTATGAGTTGTAGTCATAACAACGTCAGCATATTCAGCTGGAGAAGGATGTAATCCAGCAATAATCAACCCAGAAATATGTGAAATATCAGCAAATAAATAAGCACCTACTTCATCAGCAATTTCTTTAAATTTATCAAACTCAACAATTTGCGAATAAGCTGAATATCCACAAATAATCATTTTAGGTTTAATCTTTTTAGCAATTTTTAAAATTTCATTAAAATCTAGTATACCTTCTGAAGTAATTGTGTATGAATGAGATTCATATAAAATACCACTAAAAGAAATTTTATATCCGTGGCTTAAGTGTCCTCCCGAATCTAGTGATAAGCCTAAAACTTTGTCACCTGGTTTTAATAAAGCCATATAAATGGCAGCATTTGCCACAGAACCCGAATAAGGCTGTACATTAGCATATTGCATTTTAAATAATTTCTTAGCTCTTTCTTGTGCAAGAGTTTCTATCTGGTCGATATATTCGCAACCACCATAGTATCTTTTGTCTGGATATCCTTCGCCATATTTATTGGTTAAACAAGACCCAGCTGCTTTTAGTACATCTTCTGAAACAAAATTTTCAGAAGCAATTAGTTCAATATGGTCTTCTTGTCTTTTTGTTTCGTTATTTATTATTGTTTCTATTTCTTTGTCTGCTAATGATATTTTTTTGTACATAATATTACCTCAACTAATTATTAAAATAAAAAACTAAACTAAATTTTTTAGTCTAGTAATGATCTTTTTGCTTTTTCTTCCTCTTGAACTACTTTTTCCAGTTTGTCTTTTTTCTTTTTTTCAATATGTTTAACTAGTAAAAGAAGTGGTATTGCCAAGAACGCTAATCCCACGGCCGGTAAAACTCTTAATATTCAATTGTCAGTGCCCGAAGAAACTATAAAAGAATTCATTGCTACAGCAATCGGGACAAGAAAAATTAAAGCATTAATTTTAAAGACCTTAAATTTGAAAATTAATAATACCACAACTGATATTTGTATTAAAACCATACCAATTGCTATTGGTAATAAAACACTTCATGTGTTTAATAAATTCCTTGTTGAAGTAATAATTCAGCCATCTCTTCCTACAAGTAAAAAGACAAAAAATGAAGGAAAGGCAATTAAAAATAGCCCCGTAAGTGCAATTTTTCAATTTTCAGATAAACTTCTTCTTTGTTTTTCAACTTTAAGAGTTTGATAGTTAGCTAAATTAATTTTTTTATTTCTTCATTTTTTATTATTTGACATGTTTACCTCAATTAGTATAAGAATAATTAAAATTTTACCAAAATTCCTTCATATTTTAAAACCTTTTATGTATATGAAGGTCTTTATTAGTAAATAGTATCAAACAAGCACTAAAATCTGAAACTAATATTTGAAAATTCTGTTATAAAAAAACTTGAAACAGACCCAACAATTCAAATTTGCTTATCGATAAATTAAATTTATTAAAAATAGTGACCATTTTAAGCCAAAAAAAGTTACAAAAAGCCTATTTTTTAGTAGGTAAGAATTTTTCTTTTATAATGTATAGATACGCATTTGTGTATTAATTTTGAAAGGAAAATAATGAAACTAATACAAGTAGAGGCACATGGGTTTAAATCATTTGCTGATAAAGTATCATTAAAGTTTGATGGTGGAGTAGTTGCCATAATAGGTCCTAACGGTTCTGGTAAGTCTAATATCAACGATGCCATAAGATGAGTTTTAGGTGAAACTAGTTCAAAAGTTCTTCGTGGTGATAACATGGAAGACGTTATTTTTGCGGGTTCTAAAACCGAAAAAGAAATGAACAAGGCAGAAGTAATTTTAACATTTGATAATAGAGATAGAGCAGTAAGCATACCTCATGACTATTTTACAATTTCTCGTGTTCTAAACCGTGGTAAGGGTGCTAACGAATACTACATTAATGGAGAAGTGGCAAGACAAAGAGATATCAAAGAAATAGCTATGCAAAGTGGTATTTCAAAATCATCATTAGCTATCATTGGTCAAGGTACAATTTCAGATATTGCTGAAGCAACCCCTGAAAGAAGAAGAGAAATTTTTGAAGAGGCTTCGGGGACTTCAATGTATCGTTCTAAAAAACAAGAAGCTATGCGAAAACTTGAAAGAACAGATGCTGCTTTGGAACAAATAGGGACAATTGTTCAAGAACTTGAAAGACAAATTAAACCATTACAAAAGCAAGCAGAAAAAGCAATTATTTATAAACAAAAATCAGAACAACTAAAAGAAATTGAAGTTTCAGTTTTAGTCCATGATTTTATGTCATATTCAGAAAGACTTGAACAACTTAATTCTGAAGGTTTGGCTTACAATCAACAAAAAGAGGAACTAGAGATTAAAATCAAGATGTATCAAGATCTTTATAAACAAAAAGAAGCCGCAACTTTGAACCTTGATCAATCAATAGTTAAGTTAAATCAAAGAATTGACGAAATTACAGCAGAAATATCTGAATTAGAAATTAGATCTGCTCGTGAAGAAAAACAAAGAGAAATGCTAATTAGTGGAGAAATTAAAGTTACCACCGAACAAAAAATTCAAGCTCTAAAAGACGAATTGAGTACTTTAAATACTAAGATAGCATATTCTAAAACATACATTGAAGATCAAAAGCAAAAAATATCTGAAATATCTCAAGAAATTCAAGATCTTTCAGCAAAGAATAACAATCTAAAAAGAGAGCTAGATATTAAAAGACAAAACCTACAAAAAATAAATTCAACACTCGATGTTATTCAAGAAATGAGACACTCTAAAACTAATCTTCAAAAAGGTACAAAGCATGTGGTAGAAAATGCCCATTTATTTAAAGGATATAAGGGATTAGTATCAGAGATATTAAACGTAGATTCTCGCTATGCACTTGCAATTGAAACAACTTTAACTAACGCGCTACAACACATTGTTGTTGATAATTCTGAAACAGCAGTTAAAGCAGTTGAATTCTTAAAACAAAATCGTGGTGGTAGAGCAACATTTATACCTTTAGCTTCAATTAGTCCTAAACGTATTTTAGAACAACACATAGTTGTGGCTCAAACTCAAAAAGGGTTCTTGGGAGTTGCTTCAGAATTAGTTCAAGTTGAAAAAGAATTTGACATTTTAAAAGGATTTTTATTAGGTAGCATTTTAGTTGCTGATAATATTGAAAATGCAAACAGAATATCACAGTTATTAGAAAAAAGGTATATGGTAGTAACTCTAGAAGGAGATATTATCAGATCTGGTGGTGTAATAACTGGTGGTCAAAAAAATGAAAGTTCAAATATACTAAATATTGAAGAAAGAATAAAAGAATTAGAATCTAAAAAACCTGAACTAATTGAGTTTATTTCTGCAAAAGAAAAAGAAGTAAATGAAATTAGTCAAAAAATCAATGAATTATCAGGCTTACATACTAATTTAAGTCTTGATAAAACAAAACAAAGTATGTCTCTTGAAGAAGCTTATAGAAAATTTGATGAATTAAGAGTTCAATATGAAAATATATCTAAAGAAAAAATCGCGGATTTAGAAACAGTTGATATATCATTAAAAATTCAAAAATTAACTTTAGAAAGAAGCGAACTAAACGCCAAAAAAACTTCACAATCTGAACTATTACAAACTGCTAAAAAAGAGTATTCTGAAGCTAACTTTAAACAATCTGAAGCAAGTAATGAATTAAATGCTTTAATTATGGAAAACTCTCAAAAAATAGCTGAAAAATCTAAAGCAGAAACTTCAATAAATTATGCTAAACAAAGATTATCAGAACAATATAATATGTTGTTTGAAACGGCAAGAGAATTATATAATCCGGAAATTGATTTTGATACAGCTAGAAGAGCTGTAAACGACTTAAAAAATGATATCAAGGACTTGGGACACGTTAATTTAGACTCTATTGCTCAACTAGAAGAAACAGAGAATAGATATAACGAAGTTAAGAAACAAGAAAAAGACATAATTGATGCCAAAATAACAATTGAAGAAGTTATTGCCGAAATGGATAAAATTATTATTGAAAGAATAAGTAACACAGTCACTTTAGCTAATAACGAATTTAAATACGTATTCTCAAAAATGTTCGGTGGCGGTATGGCTGAAATAAGATATACCGATCCCGAAAACTTATTAGATAGTGGAATTGATGTTATGGCGCAACCTCCTGGTAAATCAATCAAGAATTTAAAATTATTCTCAGGAGGAGAAAAAGCACTTATAGCTATATCTCTATTATTCTCATTACTTAAAGCAAAACCATTACCTCTATGTATATTAGACGAAGTAGAAGCCGCTTTAGATGAAGCCAATGTTATTCGTTTTGCTGAATTCTTACAAAGTTTAAAAGAAAATACACAATTTATTGTTATTACACACCGTCAAGGAACAATGGAAAGAGTTGATAAACTATATGGTGCAACAATGCAAAAAAGAGGGGTTACCACATTCTTTAGTGTTAACTTAACTGAAGCTCAAAAGTTGATTGATTAATTTTTTAAAAAAATTGAGTTTATAGCGCTCAATTTTTTGTTTGAATTTTAAATTATCTCTTAAATTATGGCAATTAATTACAGTTATGAGGTCCCATAGCAATATTTTAAGTGCGTTTTGTGGTATAATAATAAGCGCAATTAAATTTCAAAAATTAAGGAGAATTATGTACGGGCTAGTTTTTTATTTAAGAAAAGAAATATTAATTAGAGAATATGGAAAAGGTAATGAAAATTACAAGCAAGCATATGAAGATGTCAGAGATATTTTAAGGCATTACGGGTTTCATTGATTATCAAATAGCTTTTATTTTTCACGTTCAATCAATAATCTATTACAAATAACTAAAGCCTTGCAACATATAAAAACTATTTCTTGATTTAAAAAATCCTTAGTATCTTTACACGTTTTTAAGATGGAAGATTTGTCAAATTTCACTGAATATATAATTGGAGAAGAATAGGGCACATTGCTCTATTTTTTTAAAATAAAAAAACTAGAAAATTCTAGCTTAATCAATTATTTCAAAGTAAAGAGGCTCTTTTGAAGAAGTTAATGAATTTTTTAATTCTTTTTTAAGTATTTCATTTAAAACCTTTAATTTCACTTTTTGAACATTTTTCATTTCACCGCTAAAGAAAAATAATTTTGGTGAACAATTATTTAAATTAGCAGGCAATTCTAATTCAACAAAGCTATTCAGAGCTAATGCTGAAGGTTCAATAGCATTTATATTAGATAAATTAATTGTTGTTAATTTGTTTTCGGCAAATACACCAATACTTAATTTTTTTAATTCTTTTAGGTCTGGAAGGTTAACATTACTAATTTCGTTACCATAAAAAGCTTCTTCATGTATTTCTTTAATAGAAGAAGGTAAAACTAAATTTTGTAACTTATTTTGTTTGAATGCTTCTTGTTCTATTGTTTTTAGTTTACTTGAGGTTGTATTAAAAACAAATTCTTTAATACCTAATCCTAAAAAAGCACCTTTACCTATAACTTCCACATTATTCGGTAAAATAACTTTTTCTACATTTTCTAAGAAATTTTTAATTTCAGGATATTTTAATAAATTAATAGACTGAAATGAAAAAGCTGCCGCAGGAATAGATTTTATATCTTCTTTAGAAAGATCAAAAGTTTTTGTACTTTTGTCATAATTTATTAATGTATTTTCTTTACTTATTAGATACCTTCTTGCAAAATCATTAAGTTTTTCTTTTTTTCCACAAGAAATTAAAGATACACCCGCAATAATAGGTGTTGAAAGCCCAATAAGTGATAATAATATTTTGTTTGATTTTTTCATAATTACATGCTATTTTACCACAAAAAGGCCGCTTCTGCTCTAAAAATTCTGGTGCTGTGGTTTATAATTAAACCATGAAAAAATTTAAACTAGTTTCTAAGTTTCAACCTTCAGGAGACCAGCCACAAGCAATTAATCAACTTGCTGAAGGAATAATCAATAATAAAAAACACCAGGTTTTATTAGGTGTAACTGGTAGTGGAAAAACTTTTACTCTCGCAAACGTAATTGCAAAAACAAATAGACCTGCTTTAGTCATAAGTCATAACAAAACTTTAGCTAGTCAACTATATATGGAATTAAAAGAACTTTTTCCAGAAAACAGAGTCGAATATTTTATTTCTTATTTTGATTATTATCGCCCTGAGGCTTATATAGTTTCTTCGGACCAATATGTAGAAAAAACATCCAAAAATAATAAGCAAATTGAAGCTATGAGAATGTCAGCGGTAAATGCATTAAGTACAAGATATGACACGATTGTCGTGGCCAGTGTGGCATCAATCTATGGTGAATTCAATCCCAAAGAATATCGTAAACATTTCTTTCCAATTAGTGTAGGACAAAAAACTACTAAAAAAGAAATAATGAGAAACTTGATTAAACTGCGTTATGAAAACAAGCGTTTGGCCCCTCAAATAGAACAAGGTGAATTTAGTTCTTTTGGCAATATTATTACAATTAGTCCTGGATATAAATTTGATTATCACATTCAAATCGAATTATATGATGATGAAATAGTTAAAATTAGTTTCATTGATCCTATTACAAAAGATGAAGTAGAACAAGTAAAAGAACTAACAATTTTTCCTTCCACAACCTACTTAATTAATATGGACAATATGGATCAGATTTGTAATGAAATAGAAAAAGAAATGGAAGAAAGAGTTTCTTATTTTAAACAAAATGAAAAGTATGTGGAAGCTCAAAGAATTGAAGATAGAACTAGAAACGATTTAGATTCAATTCGAGAATTTGGTTATACCAATGGCATGGAAAATTATTCAAGATATATGGACGGAAGAAAAGCAGGTCAAAAACCTTATACACTTTTTGATTATTTGCATGAAGATACAGTTATTTATATTGATGAAAGTCATTTAATGTTACCACAGTTAAAAGGAATGTATGAAGGCGACAGATCAAGAAAAGAAACGCTAGTTCAATATGGTTTTAGATTACCTTCTGCTTTAGATAATAGACCATTAAAATATAGCGAATATCAACAAATTGACTTACCTAGAGTGTATTTGTCAGCAACTCCCGGAGATGAAGAAATCTCTAATGCTGAAGGCGAATTAATTACTCAATTCATAAGACCAACAGGTTTATTAGATCCAATAATAGAAATCAAACCTAAAGCAAATCAAATTAACGTTATTCATGACTTATTAAAAGAACAAATTTCAAAAAACGAAAGAACATTAATTCTTACACATACTAAAAAGAACGCTGAAGAATTAGCATATTATCTAAAAGAAAAAAAATTCAAGTCAGCATATATACACAATGAATTTAAAGTATTTGAAAGAAATAATATTTTAAATGGCCTAAGACTTGGAAAATATGATGTTGTAATTGGGATAAACTTGTTGCGAGAAGGTATTGATTTACCAGAAGTCAGCTTAATTTTAGTCTTAGATGCTGATATAACTGGCTTATCTAGAGATAAGCGCTCGTTGGTCCAAATTGTTGGACGTGCCGCTAGAAATGATCATGGTAGAGTTATCTTTTTTGCAAACGAAATGACTAAATCAATGAAAGAAACAATTGATGATAACCTACTAAAACGAAGCATTCAGCAAAAATATAATTTAGAACATAATATAGTTCCACAAACCATAATTAAAGCCATTCCCAAAATAATTCAAGATGTAGCTTTAAATTTTAAAATTGAAGATATTGGAAATGAATCTAAAACTCATAACCGCAAATATATTAAACAATTAATTAGAGAAATGGATGAAGCCGCTAGAAATAGAAACTTTGATAGAGCTATTGAAATACAAACTTATTTAAGAGAAAACAATATCGATATTGACTAAATAAAACTTGTTATTGTTTTTATAATTATTTTGTAAATAATAATAAAAAAACATTTATCATATATGTGTATGAACAAATCAAAAATACTACTACTAGCTTCTTTGGCAGTTCCAATTGTACCAGCTATTACAGTTAGTTGTTACAAGGACACCAAACAGGTTGAACTAAAAACTGAAGAAAAAGATGATACCGATTCATCTAAAAAAGCGGAAGATAAAACTAAAGAAATTAAACAAAAATTAGACCAAATATTAGTTGAATTAGAAGAACTAAAAAACCAAAACAATGAAGAACGAAAAAAATTAATTGAAGAGTTTCAGGCTCAATTAGTTATATTTAAAGAAAAAATAGAAAATGAAGATTCTGAAGAAATTCTAAAACAAATAGACGAAGAGTATAAAAAGTTTAAAGAACGTATTACTGAAGTTAAAGACGAAAAAAAGCACACCTTAAAATGAGGTCATTGAAATGTCCTAAAATTTACAGGAGATAAAACTAAACAAGAAGCAAAAACCAAAAGATTGGCTTTACTTACATTTTTAGAAAAATTTGATATTTTAGGCTTAACAGAGGTTGGTCACGAATTCGGTGTTCAGGAAATGACTAAATATCTAAACTTATATGACGGTAGTTCGAATAAATATTCATATGTAATTTCAAAAAAACTAAAGGGAGATAAATTTAATCCAAGTTCTGCTGAACATGTAGCTATTATTTATAATACTCAAAAAGTAGCTCCAGAGGCATTTGATAATGGTGAAATTGGCTATAGTTGACAAAAAACATTTGATGATGGTATTAAGGAAAAAGATGCACAATATTCTAGACCTCCTTATGGTGTTAAATTTAAATATAATTTAAAACCAGCCAAAAAAATGACTTTTGTATTTTCTCATTTTGATGGCCCTGGAGTCAAAAAAGGTGAAGGAACGTATAAAGAAACAGGAATAGGAATATATGAATATCGAGAATCAAAGAAATTAGTAGATGTATTGGATTATTTCGATTCAATAGATGGGCAGCAAAGTAATATATTTTTTGGTGGTGACACTAACATCAAGAAAGGTAAACAAAAAATTGCTTTTGAATCTATGGGTAACAGATATAAATTTATTTTTGAAGATAGAGATGAACATAAAACTTCATTAAGCACTAAGCCTGGTAAATATTCTCAACCTTATGACAAATTAATCTATAAAACTGAATTCAAAATTTCTAACCCATTTATTTTTGATATTTGAAAAACAATAACAGATTCTTATTACATTCAAAAATTTGAAGAGCAAGGAATTGCTATTCCAAAAGGCACTAAAATAAGTAAGCCAAGTGTATTAAGTGACCACACATATTTAGGGTCTGAAATTGTTATAGACTAAACTTATGATTTAATTAGAGGAATGTTAGCTAATGACATTCCTTTTAATTTTTTGATAGTTATAAATCAAACACCAAAAAAACAGATTATTGACCTTAAAAAGTAACCTTTTTAGTTATATTCATTAAAAGAAGTTAAAAATTGCTAAAATTGTTATTAACAACAACGCAAAATTTCTTTTAAAAATAATAAATTAAATGCTCAAAGGAGAAATATGAATAAAATTAATTTTTTTGCATTAGGTGGCTTAGACGAAAATGGTAAAAATGCTTATGTTTTAGAGATCAATGAGAAATTATATGTAATTAATTCAGGTACAAAAGTGCCAATAAATTCACATAATGGTATTGATACTCTAATATGTAATTATGAATTTTTAGAAAGAAGAAAAAAAGACATTGTAGGTTTATTTATAACAGATGTTAAAAATGAATCTTTTTCAGCTGTTCCTTGATTACTAATGAAAATTCCCGGACTTAAAATATACACTAGTCCTTTTAATAGAATTGTTTTATTAGATAGAATTTCAAAATATAATATTGAAACCAGAAACTATGAAGTTAAAACACTTAAATCACCCTTAAAATTAAATGACATAATTATTAGTCCTTTTGATGTTGCAGGTGGTTTACCAGGTCAAATAGGTCTAAATTTTGAATACAGTGAAGGAAATATAATTTTTATGACCAATTTTGTGGATGGCGATTTAGGGCCATATGGCAAAATGGATATTAAAAAAATTCAATCAATTATAAATAATGGTAAAAAAGTTCAATTATTAATACTAGATTCAGGTCATTCAAACTATCCAGGCAAAAGTATAGACAAGCTTTGAATTTCAAAAAAAATAGAATATAAATTTAAAGAAACAGCAATGAATAAAAGAATTATTGTTGGTTTATATGATGAAGATATGATCACAGCACATGAAATTTTAGTACTTGCTAAAAGATATAATCGCCCCGTTATTACATATGGACGTAATTATTCACAATTAATCAATTTAGTAATCAAAATAAACCCAGAGTTGCAATTACCAGAATTTATTGATTATCGCTTAGCTAATGAAACAAAAAATGCTGTGATTTTAGTTACTGGTGCTATTGAAAGATTATATTTAAGATTTATAAGAATAGCTTCTAATAATGACGTTTATTTAAAACTAAAAAAAGATGATGCAGTAATTGTTATAGCTCCACCAGTAAATGGTCTAGAAGTTAATTATGCACTGACACTTGATGAAATTGCACGTAATACTTCAAATCTAATTGAACTGGGTTCAGACCAATATTATTCATGTAATCCTGCCAAAGAAGATATATATACCATTATAAAAGCACTTAAACCTAAATATTTTATTCCTATTCAAGGGTTATATAGATACCTAGTAGTTGCATCACACATTGCCAGAGATGCTGGAATGAATTTTAATAATTGTATAGTTTTACAAAATGGCAAAATTGCTGAATTTGTAAACAATGAATTAGTGTCACAAAAAAAATCAATTAAAGGTATTGGAGATACAATAATTGACGGCTTTGGTATTGGAGATATTTCTCAAGAAGTAATAAATGAAAGAGAAACTTTAGCCAGAGATGGCATCATAGCTCTTAGTTCCTTAATTGATTATAAAACCAAAAAACCTCTTGGAGAATTACACATCACATCTTATGGAATTATTACTAAAGATAATAAAGAAACTATTACTAAAATCGTTAATGATTTGTTTTATAAAGAATTTAAAGATGAAACAACAAAAGCACTTGATTTAAAAGCTATTCAAGAAAAATTGCGTAAAAGTATGAAAAGAAAAGTTTATAAGGTTTTAAGTAAAGAACCGATGTTTGTTATAACATTGTATGAGATATAATATAATTTAAAAAGTTAAATAGGGCAACACATGAAAGAAAACATCAACACACAAGAAAACTCTGTTCCAAAACCAGAAATCTTAAAAACCAAGAAAACAAAGTTTTATTTTTTCTTAAAAGATAAGGCATTTATATGAACAATAGTTAGTTTTGCTTTGGTTTTTTTCATTGTGATTTCTTTTTTAAATGTAAGAGGATTGACAACAATGCACTCTTATACTTTTGGTATGTTTTTTGGTATGTTTTCGATAGTTATATATGCACTATTATTATTACTAGCACTTAAAAAAATATTCAAAATGAAGAATACCTATTCAGTGGGTGTTTTTCATTTTAGTTTGTGACGTATTAGTATCATAATAGTAACTTTAATTTTATTAGGCACTTCAATTTATTACACCAAATATAAACCAGATACTTTTACATTTAGAGATGCCTTATCTAAAATCATGTCCAAATGATACCTTGATTTCAAGGAAAGTAAAGCAGCACCTGAAAATGTAGTTTTATTACCTAACAAATGAACTCCAGGCTCAATATTTAGTTTATTTTATGTGCTTTTTGCTTTTCCAGGAAAAACAGCTGGAATGGTAACTTCTTATATATTTCCAATAATTTTATTTTGCTTGGCATTTGCTACTCTTTTTGTAAGTGATAAGAGATTTAAAAAAATATTCAGAATAAAAAATAAAACAAACAAAGCTGAATCAAAAGACCATTTGCAAAAAAATATAAATGCTAATTTAGATAAACAACTAAATATAAACAAAAACGCCAACTTAAAGGAAGAAATTAAAATAGACAGCTCTGAAATTGCTCTAAATCAACAGAAAGAGCAGCAACATCAACAAGAGCTAAATAAAAGAATCATTATAGATGAACCAGACTTTAGTACTCAAGAATTTGAAGCTGCTCTTAAAACAGAAATGAAGGAAAATAAAAGTTATTTCAATAAGGATGAACAAAACCCAGTTGCTAATTATAAAGTAACAAATGAATTTATAAATATTGAAGAAGAGTCCAATTTTCAAAATAAACTTAATACCCCTTCAAAAGAAGATATTTCAATTGCATCTTCAAAACTAAACACTTCTGAAGTACAAAACGTAAATTCTTTTAGCTATCATAATAACATTGAAGATATAAGTTTTGATGAGCAATTTGAAGAAGAAGACTTAGAAGTACAATTAGATCAACAACCTGAGCCAACGAAAGCCAAAAATCCTCAAGAATCAAAAAGATTTTCTATAATTGAAGATAAAGAAAAGCTATTTTAGTTTATAGACATTTTGTTAAGGAAAGTAAATATTTATGAAAAACCAAAAGAAAATCAAGAAAAATCAATCAAAAACAAGCTTTGAGGTTATTTCAGAACGTCCATTGGATTGAGATAAGATCTTTAGTGACCAAGTACACACTATTTATGAACCTTTAATTAGCAAAATTAAACCTTCACTTGATAAGGTTTGAAATGATGAAATAGAAGCTAAACATGGCGACACTTTAAAAAAAGTTGAATCCAGCAAGGATAAAATTAATGATTTAATCAATGAAATAAAAAAAGAAAGAAAAGATAAAAAAATCAATGCAAAATGAGCAGCGAACTACTTTATTGTGTTTTTTTGTTTCTTAATAGTTGGTTTATTCTTCTTAGGTTTCTTTATTAAAAACAGAAAAGTAATTAAGGAATTTAATCAATTTTTAAATGAAAGAAGCCAACAAATTAAAGATCAACTTGATGACAATTTTTACAATTTATCGCAAATTTTTAGTAACAATTCGATTGTTGATTGAAAAAACAAAATTTTGAAGGCGATGGAAATTAATGAAATTAAATCATTTAATGATGAAGAAATAAATATGTTTCAGCAAAACGACAAATTTTATTCTTTTTATTCAATATCAAAATATGACATTCGTAATTCGGTTTTTTATGATGTTGTATATAGCACTGAGGAATGAAGACCAGTTGTAACTTCAGGTACAGCATACAAACAAATTAAAACAAAAGATGGTTGAATAACACATGCTGTTGTGGCATATCACTCAGAACCTACCCCATTTATTGATATTAAACAATCTGTTAATATACCAACAAACTATTTACCAGAGCTATCATTTAGCCCAATTTCTAATAAATTTAGTTTAAAAGAATATAACAACAGAATAAAAAAAGGTGAATTTCTTTTAGAAAATGCTGAATTTTATCAACACTTCAATTTTAATTTCAATGAAAAAATAAAATTTATGACTTATTTTCAGCTAAAAACTCAAGAAAATTTTGTTGAGTTTTCAAAGTATTTTAATGGCAATACACATTCTATGTTCAAGTTTGCAAGGAACTTATATACTACAAGAAATTATGTTCGTGATCGAATAGAAATGGACTATAGATTTTATGATGTTACTCATAATTGAATGTCATTATATTTTGATTCAAGTCAATTCATTGAGCCATTAAGCATTTATAATTTTTTACTTCAAATAATGATTTTAAATTTATATCCGATTTTCAAATCAATTACTCAAGCATATTTGAATAAAAATATAGCTTCAGAAAATTTCAGTCAATATGGAAGTTATTTATCAACATATATCGATGACAAAAAATTTGATGAGACCAGAGTCTTAAGTCATTATGGAGTTTTAACTAAAGCGGTTGCTGGATCAAAATTAATATTAAAAACCAACAGTGTGGATAAAGATGAGCGCTATGTAATTGAAGGTGTATATCATTTAAATGACACTATTGTATTACCAGTAATAATGTCTTCATATTGAGCTGAAAATTTAATAGATAGCGTTTTTAAAGAAGGGGTTATAGTTAATGTTCCTTATACAAAATATAACTATTTTGAAGAACTTAAATTCATAGTTTATTCGCCAAAACATTATACTAAGACGCAAGGCGCATTCATGTCTTATAACAGCGATATTGAAACATCGGTTTTAATGAAAGAAGAATTTTTATCTAATGAAGAAGATTGGTCTATTAATTTTAATTTGAATATGACTCAAAACCCTAAAGAAATGACCAAGTATTTAGAATTGATTAAACAAATAAAAAATGTTAAATCTGTAATCAAGGAAGATTCTCAAATTTTGATTGATAATGATGGGTTATTTATCTTTATAAATGATGATCTAGAACCAAAAGAACTAGAAAATATTATTAATTTATTATAATTTAATATAGCAAAACCAAATGGAGGAAAAACATGTTATTCGATTCAAGAACACCCCAACAAAAGGAAGGCTTTAAACCAGATGTAGATAATTCAATTAAACATCCAACAGTAACTGGAGGAGAAAAATTTTTATATGTTTTACTATACATAATTACTCTTGGTTTCTTTTTCATTGCTGTTATTAAAAGAAAAAACCTTTTATTAGCACAAATGAATAGAATTCAAGAAGCTTCTTCATTAATTCAAGCAGCTGAGAAAAAAAGAAGAGCAATCCTATTAAAACAACTAGATGCTGTAGTTGGATATGCAAATTTTGAATCTAAGACATTAAAAGAAATAACTAAATACCGTTCAAAACTTAATGACTTAGAAACTGAAGAAGATCCAATTAAAATGGCAAGTGCTTTAGACACTGTTCAAAGAGGAATTAATGTTCAATTTGAACAATACCCAGACCTAAAAGCAAACCGTAGCTTTTTACAATTTCAAACTGAAATCGCCTTGCAAGAAGATGAAATTTATTCAACAATAAGACACTACAATGGTATAGTTAGAATATTTAATTCAAGTATTTATCAATTTTGAACAAATGTTGTAGCTAAAAAAATAGGTGCATATAACCAACCACTATTTCAGGCTTCTGAAACTGAAAGACAAGACGTTGATACTAGTTCATTGTCAACAATGTTTAAATAATACTAAATGCCAGTTGGCATTTTTTATTTTCCTAATTCAAAACAAAAATTTCATTAGCTTATAAATAAGCTAATAAATATGACAATTTGGTATAATTATAAAATCCAAAATAAATCACAATTCGAGGAGAAAATTATGTCAGAACAAAAGAAATATGAAGCAAGTGATATACAAGTTTTAGAGGGTTTAGAACCTGTTCGTATAAGACCGGGTATGTATATTGGTTCAACTGGTTATAAAGGACTTCACCACTTAATTTGAGAAATTTTAGATAACTCTGTCGATGAAGCAATGGCAGGTTTTGCTAACAAAATTAGTGTTACATTACATCCAGGAAACTTTATTGAAGTTGAAGATAATGGTAGAGGAATGCCAGTAGATATTCACCCTTCAACAAACAAATCAGCTGTGGAAACCATTTTAACTGTATTGCATGCTGGAGGAAAGTTTGATGGTAACAACTACAAAGTTAGTGGAGGTCTACATGGTGTAGGTGCAGCTGTTGTTAACGCACTTAGTGATTCATTTGAAGTTTGAATTAAGCGCAATGGACAAGAATATTATCAAAAATATGAAAACGGTGGAAAACCCTTAGAAGATCTAAAAGTTATTGGAAGTGTTCCTGCTAATGAAACGGGTACCAGAATTAAGTTTCATCCAGATTATACAATTATGGATAAAATTGACTTTGATTTTGGAACTATCAATGACCATATTAAACAAGTGGCCTATCTAAATAAAGGCTTAAGTTTTAAAATATCTGATTTAATAAAAGGCACTGAAAAAACATTCTGTTTTGAAGGTGGAATTGTTGATTATGTTAAGGAACTAAATAAAGGTAAAAGACTAATTAATAATGATGTTATATATGCACATGGTTCAATAAGTGATACTGAAAAACAAACAGAAGACCAAATAGCGAATAATATACCACCTAAAAAAGTAGATATATTTGTTGAAGTGGCTTTTCAGTATAATGAGGCATACCAATCTTCAGTTATTTCTTATGCTAATAATATTCAAACCACAGAGGGTGGAACTCATGAAAACGGTTTCTATGATTCAATTGTCAGAATTTTTAATAAATATGCTGAAGATAATAAATTATTTAAAAATGCAGGTGAAAAGATAAGCAAAGATGACTCTAAAGAAGGTTTAATTGCAGTTATTTCAGTTAAGCATAGTAACCCTGTTTTTGATGGTCAAACAAAAGCAAAATTTGGTTCAAGTAATGCTAGATTTGCAACTAATAAAGTTGTTTCAGAAACTTTAGAAAGATTTTTAGCTGAAAATCCAGTAATAGCTAAAAATATTATTAACAAATGTTTACAATCACAACGTGCTAGATTAGCGGCCAATGCAGCTAAAGAAGCTTCAAGAAAAAAAGATGGTGCTGAATTCAGTGGGTTACCTGGTAAATTAGCTGATTGTTCTTCTAAAAATGCTGAACTAAGAGAACTATTTATAGTCGAAGGTAATTCAGCTGGAGGTTCAGCCAAAGGTGGAAGAAACCGTAGTATACAAGCAATTTTACCATTGCGTGGAAAAGTTATTAATGCTGAAAAAAATGACCGTACAAAATTCTTGTCTAACCAAGAAATTCAAACAATTATTCATGCTTTAGGTACAGGTATTGGTGAGGAATTCAATATAAACAAAGTTAAATATCACAAGATAATTATTATGACTGATGCTGACGTTGATGGTGCCCATATAACAACATTATTATTAACATTTTTCTATCGTTATCTAAAACCATTAATCGAATACGGACTTGTTTATATAGCAATGCCACCATTATATAAAATTAGTTCAGGTAAAATAGTTGAATATGCTTATAACGATGTTCAAAAAAATGAAATATTAGAAAAATTAGAAGACAAGAAAAATATTTCAATTCAACGTTACAAAGGTCTTGGTGAAATGGATGCTGAGCAATTATGAGAAACTACTATGAATCCTGAAACAAGAAAAATGTTACAGGTTCAAATTAATGACATGGCAATATGTGATACAGTATTTACAACTCTAATGGGTGAAGAAGTTGCCCCAAGACATGATTTTATTGAAGAAAATGCTAAATATGTTTCAAACATTGACTTTTAGGAATTATTAGTGAAATTAATTTTAAATCAGGGTTTTACAAATAAAACCTATTATGACGAAGAAAATAATCAATTTATTAAAGTAAAAAGCTTTGATTCATTTAATCATAGAACACCCAATGAGTTGCTAAATAAACTAAAGTTTGTACCTAAAACAATATTCGAAGATAAATCAAGAATTATTAATGAATGAATAGAAGGCACAACTTTAAATCATGAAAATGTTTCAGAAGAAGATCTAAAGCAAATTGGCAAAATATTAATAACTCTTCATAACTCAAAATTACCATTTTATAAAGAAAATCAAATAGCTAGACGATTTAAGGTTTATCGTGAACAAATAGCATTGCTAAAAAGAAAAATCCCAGGTTTGGATAAATACTACAATCGAATTAATTCATTCTTAAAACATATTGATAATTCAGCTCCTGTGCATAATGATTTGTGATTATATAATTTTATCAGGACTGAAAAAAGCATTTATCTAACAGACTGAGAATATGCCACAATGGGAGACGTCCACTTTGATTTAGCATATTTTATTGAATCATCTAATCTAACTAAAAAACAAGAAGAAATCTTTTTAGAAGCTTATGGAGACGATTATGAGCCTAAATTCTTAATGGCTCATAAAATAATTGTTAATGCCCTAATAGTTTTGTGAATCAATAAACACCCACAAAAACCTTTTGATGATTCTATGTATATCAAAAGAGTGGATAAATGAATTAAAGAATACGATAAAACATATAAATTAAAATAAAGAATGTCCAATGTATTTAAATGATAAGCAAGATTGTATTGAAGATAAACAAAACAATGATAAATTAGATCTAATGCACAAGGCTATAACGTCTACTTTTGGTGGGAATGTTAACAAAGAAATAAAGAATGCTCGATTCTATTACAACCAATTTAATAATTTATATTTTATAGCTCAATATAAAAATGTTTGAGTTCAGATTAAAATTCCTAAAAATAGACACATGCGTGACTATAGTAATGAACAAACAGTTGTTAAAAATTTTAAAGACTATTTATTTGTTAAAGATGGCATTATTATTAAAAAATGATTTCCAGGAGTTGATTTATTTCAAATTAAACTGACAAACAAAATTGTTTTTTCAGTTTTAAATTGCATAAAAAATTTTCAATCTTTAAATTTAAAAGTTAAAAAGTTTAATTGAAATAAGTTTAAAATTTGTGACAAAAAATATCACGAACTGTTGCATAAATACAAAGATGATGAATTAGTTTTAAGCCATAATAATATTCAAAAGAATAACATTATTATTAACAAGTATGGTTTTGTTAAAATGGTTGACTTTGAATATGCTAGCTTAAATAATAAGTATTTTGATTTAGTGTCTTTGTATTTATATACAGGTATCGATAAAAACATGATAATTGAGTTTTTTGATTTAGAGGAACAAAAATTTTATGACTTTTTATATCTAATTAATATACATAGAGAAGCAGAATATAAAAAGGATTATTGTAATTTAACAGTCAATAAAAACAGGGTTCCTGAAACCTTAAATTTATATAAAAGTAAGAACTTTTATGACAATAAATATATTGTTCATAAAAACCACAATCAATTTGACAACAGACTAATGATTAGCGATATTAAAGATTTTTATTTTGTACCATTTTATGTTTATGAAGATGAAAATAAAATAATTTGAAAATGGCTGGGTAACAAAAGCGATTTTGAATTAAACTCTAGAACAATAAAAATACTAGCTAAGTGTATGAGAACTTATCACGATTCTAAAGTTGAATTTCCAAGTTATATCTTGGAAGAAAAAATTAATTGATATTTAGATAATATTAATTCATCAGATTTGTTTAATGATATAGGCCCCAAAGACTTTATTGATCAGGTTTGCCAGTGAGTCAAAGAATTAAAAATTGATGCTAACTGTCATAATAACTTAACACTTGACAATATTATGTGAGGTGAAAATCAAAATATATTTATAATAGACTGATCAGTGGCATACAAGAACTGTCGGTTTTTAGATATAGCTTTAATGTTTGAAAACTTACATGTTAATAACATTTTAGAAAAATTCTTTTGAAGAGCATATGGAATTACCAAACCAAAAGATTTTTATAAATATAAAATAATTTCACTTTTTACGGAATATTTATATAATAAGGTTTTAAATGGAAATCCACAAAGAGCAAAAAGTGATGCAAAAAGAATTAAAGAAATACTATTTGAGCAAAGAACAACCCAAGAAAAGCAGGTTTAAATATGAAAAAAGAAGCTAAAGAACAAAATACTTCTCCTGAATCTAAAACTGAAAAAAGAAAGAAACAACGCAAAATTGTTTCATCAGTTTTTATGTTTACCGGCTTAATAGGTTCATTAGTTGCCATTACTGCAACTGCTATATATTTTTCAATCAAAAAAACTAAAAAATTTAATTCTATTCTAGATAGCAAAGATGATATTACATTAATTCGAATACCCTTAGCAGGAAATCAAAAGAAATATAATATAAAACTTAACAAAGAAATTGAAGCTAAAGATTTATATAATTTTGATAAGTCAATTGAATTATCAAAAAAACCAGAACATAATTTTGGTATTAATGCCGAAATTAAGTATTCTTTTTATAAAACTGGTTATCCTCTTTCACAATACTTTGATGTAGAACCTCGCATTGGAGGGTTAGAAGAAAATATTCAAAACAAAGAAGTTTTAAGTATTGATATTTTAAAACAATTTAATGAATTTAATAAGAAGGAAAAAAATACTATTAGCTTTGAATATTTTGTTCAACAAATAGCCAGTGCAAAAATACCTATTTCCTATTTTTATACAGACTCAGAAACCAATAAAGCTTATTTTTTTGATTTTAAAAACGGTGTTTCAGGTTTTGAAATAAAAGAATTTTTTTCAAAAATTCATGAAGAAATTAAAAAAATACAACATTCTCATGAATTTGTACCAAATAAATTTCAAATTTCCATTTTTGGAACAACAAAAAACGGTGTAATTGAAAAATTAAAGTTCGTTGCTGAATGCGAATTTAGTACGAAAGAACCAACAAAGAAGGGTTAATAGTACCCCTTTTTTTATTTCTAATAAAAAAGAGCATTTTTGAACCCTAAATTTTGAAAAACGACTTCAAAAATTATAGAAACTTCAAAATTTTTAGTTTTTCATTATAATTTTGCTATGTTTATAAAAACACAGTGAGGAAAAATTATGTTAGTCAAAACAGTAAAAAAAGCTAAATTTGTAAAAATTTTAGCTGCTAGTGCTTTAATGACTCCTATTTTGCCTTTAATGGCAATTAGTTGTATTAATGGTACAGAAAAAACTAAGAAAAAACTATCAGAAGATGCTAATAAATTAAAAGTTATTATTGTTAACAAAGCCAATAAACTACCATCAACAATTAATGATAATGATGTAACTTTTGATAATGATAAGAACCTTAAAATTTCAATAATTAGCAAAAATGCGAATGATGCTGAAGGAAAATTGGAATTAAAAGTTAAAATCACTTCAAAATCTAATGAAGATATATCTATAGAAAAAACCATCACAATAGATGGGTTTCAAAAAAAATCAGATGAACCTAAAACTAATAAAAAATTAGAATTTCAAAAATCTGACAAATTAATTTCAAAAGACGAGAAAGTTAAATATCTTGCAATTGGAGATTCAATATCAGCAGGTTTTACAGCTGCACTAGATAAAGACTATCCAGGTCAAAAAAACGGTAACAAACTTGAAGGAATGTCATTACCAGTTTATTTAGCTCATTACTTAAACCAGGATGATTCAAATAGAGTAGAGAGTTTTTCTAACCTTGCTACTTCTAATTCAACCATTATGGAATGACTAGATCTTTTAGATGTTCAATATGAATCTAAAAAACCAGATGTATTCAAAAAACAAGATGGTATCTATCAACATACTTTTGATGGTAACTATACTAAATTTGGTGGTAAAGATAAATTTAAAGAAGCTTTAATAAATGAAATTAAAGCTGCTAATTTATTGACCATTACATTAGGGGCTAATGACTTTTTAAGGTTTTTTAGTTCTGTGCTAGAAGCAGCAAATTTTGATCAAGTTTTGAAAGAATTACAAAAAGGATCTAATGTTGACGTACAAAAACTAATTGAATTTTATACAAAATTTATTGAATTAAGTCAAAACGAAATTCAAGATAGATTAGTAAATCTATTAAATAAAATCACTGAAATTAATTCAAACGTAAATGTAGTTTTATTTAATTATCCAGCACCTTTCCTAAGAATAATTAGTGCTATTGCTGAAAATATTCCAGGAGGTATTAAATTACCAAACGGTGGCAGCGACGCCTTAAAATTAATCATGGATCCTTTAACAAGTTCTATTAAACAATCGAAAGAAAAAGTGGGCAAAAATATTCATTTTGTTGACTTATTTGATGCACCATACTGAGAAGAAAACCAAAGTTTATTATCTTCAATTATTTTCGACATACATCCAACAGTTCACGGCTACAAGAAAATGGCTATGGATGCATTTATTAAATTGACTGCAAGTTCTGTTGAAGAAGATACACTAAAAAATTTAGGATGATCAAAAAATTACATTGAAGAACCAACTTCATCTGGAAATAAACAAATTATTGAATTAAAGGCACAAAATTTAGATGCTTTCTATAAAGCACAATTAGGCGCTTCTAAGGAAGATAATATTGCAAAAATCAAAGAAGAAGATGAAGTATTTAAAAATGTTAAAGATAAACTAAAACCCAACAATATTTCAAGAAGACTAGAAAGTTTTCCTGATAAACAAATTAAAGAAATATTTTTATCTTTATTAAAAAAATCAACAACTTTAGGAATAGTGAAAGAATATGATCCTAATAGTGATATTTTAAGTTTTTTTACAGATAATCCAACAGCAGCTGATAAATTAATTCTATGGATTAAAAGATCAAACTACATTACTAAACAATTAGATAAGTTTCAAGAATTAATAGCTGAAAACGACTGAGATAAAGATGGAAAACCAGGAGCTAAAAAACTTCGTTCAGAATATTTACTAAAGGCTATAGATCAAACATTTTTCAAAAAAGAAAACTTATTAAATTTAGTTAAGGAATTCGTTTCAAGTGATTTTGCAACAGATTTTAAAGCACCACTACTTGACCTTATTACAAAGCTTTCGAAAAACATTTTGAAAAATCAAAATATTAAAGATTTAATTAAAAAATCTATTGAATCAATTCCTGGAGCTGAAGATTATGTTTCAAAAGAATCACAAACAATTCTTTTAAACAAAATTTTTAGTTCGGATAAATTACCTGAATTTATTAAATCAGCTTTAAATAGCTTTTTAGATAATGGAAAAATTAATTCAGTGGACCCTGAATTTCTAACAATTGATACATTTGATAAACTAATTAGATTTTTATTTAAAAACCAACCTAAAAATGGTGAACTTCAAAAAGCATTTTCAGAAATATTTAGAGAACTATTAAGTGATATAGAAACTAAACAAATACTTGTAAGCTCAACTAAAGCTTATATTAATAAAATTGATGCTATTAAACCAATATTTAATACTATTAGTGATGAAGAAACAACCAAATTAATTAATACATTCTTAGAAGCATTTTTATCAATTGAAAATGATTTCAATCTAGCAAATATTTTTGCAAATTCAATGATTTCAGAATTAAGCAGTTTTAATGTCGATCTTGCTTTCAAAACATTTTTAGAAGAATTTAAAAACAATACTCTTTCAATCTTTAATGATCAAACAAATATTATTAAATTAGTTTCATTAGTGCGTAATAACCAAAATATTAAAGATAACTATGAATTAATTAAAAAACTTTTTAATAATACACTAGATTATTTAAACCAACAATCAATAATTACTAAAGAAATTGAAAAATCTCCTCTTTTCAAAGAATTATTAAAATCAATCGATGAAAAAGATCAAAAAGCAGTAACTGATTGAATTAAAAAAACAATTAGTGAACCTTCACTAAGATCAATAATTAATTCAGTACTAGATTTAGTATTTAATACTAATGTTGATTTATCATCTGCAAAGAATGTATTAGACATAGTTAAAATAATTGCTGTTTCTCCTCAAATAGATCCAGTTAAAGACTCAATTACTGGATTCATAAAAGCAATGTTTAATGATGCTGAAGCAGGATTAGCTAGACAATTAGATATTCTAATAACTACTATGTGAAAAAACAATCCTGATAAATATAATTTAGAAGTAATTAAAAATAACCCAGATACAATTAAGAACTTTGTTGATTCATTTTTAAAATCAGTTATTCAAGAAAGCACCTTATTTAACACAATTGTAAATAATACATTTAACCAATTAAAAGAAATTAATGTTGATAATGAAGACATTGCTTTAGAGTTACAAAACACCTTAATTTTAGGTTTAATTAAGTTTGCTACCACAGTCGAAAAACCAACAGAAATATATTTACCAAACGTTTTAAGCAAACATAGAAATAGCCTACAAACTATATTTAGTAAAATGGATTCAAATGCATATGTTAAAATGATTAACTATATTTTTGAAGTTTCAAAATTTAGTTTAGATGGCGGAATATATTCAATATTATTTGCTAATAGATTTAAAACCTTAGCACAAGAAAACATAGTTGATATTCAAAAAAATAATTATGTAGCTAGACAAACAGCACAAGCTAAATCACAAAAACTGCAAATAACATTTAATGTTGGTAGTGGTTTAGATTTATTATCATTAGCTAGCGTAGATAGTTTATTAGCAGCAATTTACGAACCCGCAGTTAGAGCATTTTTTAAAGAAGTTAGTGAATTAATAAAAACCAAAGGAACTCAACTAGATATTAAAACAATTAAAAAATTGAGTAGCTACAAAGCAGCTAATAGAATTTATTCTTCTTTAGCATTATTAGCTGCTGGTTCAGGAGATTTAAGTCAATTCTGACCAAATGGTGGCGGTTTTCTCCCTGCATACTGAACTGGTCTATATCCAGAAAACTTTATTTCTAAAGGTATGGATAAAGCTTATGACAAGCTACTTAATACTGAGGCTGATGCTGATGTAGTGGCACAAATTGCAAAATTAGATGAAGCTAACTGATCTAAATTAGGAATTAAGAAATCAGGATTAAAATTCGTATATGATAAACACTTTTTTGCAGGATATTCTGATAAAAATGAAGACACAAGACATTTAGATTTCAGAAACTTCAAAAAATGAACAGATGATTCGATCTTAGCATTTATTGCTAACCCTGAAAAAACAGATAACAAATACCACAATCAAAAGAACATTGTTTTAATTGCTAAATTATTGCAAAAAGGTTATTTATACAAAGATATGGATAAAGAATAATATTTTAAAAATAGGCTTTCAATATGCGAAAGTCTATTTTTTTGTCAATAATTAAGCTTATTTTGAATTACAAGGAGCAATTGCTGCAATTTGTTTAGTATTTTCATCAGTAATATTTCTTTTTCAATCTGTTTTTGCAGCTACAGTTTCAAAAATTATTAATCTTAAGAAATCAATAGCAAAAAAAGCAAAATAAGATAACTCTAAACTTATGTAAGTGCCCTTGTTTCTTAAAGGAATTATTATTCCAAAGCTTAATATGATTAATCATATAAATGACAATCAATGAGCGGATAACATTGTAATTGAACCTACCATATTTCTTCCACCAGCACCTGGCAGAGCAGCAGCTGTATAAAACCAACACCAGATAGGATTGATTAAAATAAAAGTCAAGCAACAATAAATGAATATTTGTCTAAAAGATTCACCAGTTTTAAATTTCATTTCTGAAACTAAATTTTTAATTTCGCTTTTATTTAAAAAGTTTTCAAGCTGAATTTTGTTAGGAATACCATTAGTTCATGTTGTTAGATCATGATTATAAACTTTTTGTGCCTCATTTACAATGTTAGAATTTAGTCAACTTGTTGAAATTGAATTGTTCAAAATGCTATTAAAAGCACCTTTTTCTAAATAAATTTTTACATTTGCATCAATTGCTTCTTTTGAGCCTCTTGAAGTAGCGGGAGAATACGCTATTCCAAAAACAACACCAATCATTAATGCCGACATGCAAGCTCCCATTATGGCATGAAAACCTCTTAGGGCATAAGCATGCTTTTCAGCTTCTTCAAAATTATTTTTTCCTAAATTGCCGGCAACAAAATAAGAAACATTAGATGAACAAGCAGAAGTAATGGCAGAAGCAATAGATGCTAAACTTTCTACTAAGCCTAAAATAGTAACAGCATTAATGCCCATCCAAGCTGCTCTTATGCCAGAACCTTCAATTAAACTATCAGGATAAGCCCGAGATCAAATTATCATTCTTATTGGAATGGTTATCATTGCGGCAATTGTTATTAACATAGCTGGTATTCTTTTAAGAATTTGCTTAGCTATTGGTCTAGAAATTATATGTATCTTAAATAAATTTACAAAAATAGGTCTGTCTTTGTAATAAGTTAAAAGAGAATCAGAGGCCAAACAAACAAATGCGCTAATGATTGAACCAAAAGCAGCATAATATGCTTTTCCTTTAAATGCATATAAAGATATTGCATTTATTGTGGCATTGCTAATTAAGGTCAAACATGCTGAAACAAAAGCTAGATTTGAATGCCCAGTTTCATTAAGTTGCATATTAGTATTAAAGTTAAATGAAGTAATAATTCAAGAAATGCAAATAAGCATTAAATACATTCTAGCCTCATTTAATGCAGCTGAGTTTATTTGTCGCCCTCCGACAAAATAAATTAAATTGGTAGGCATACTCCAACATACAATTGCAAATACAACAGAAATGACAAGATACATTCAAATTCTAAGGTTCATAATTTGATTAACTTTGTCATAATTCTTTTTACCATAATACTGACCTACGAACATTCCGGCAATTCCTTGAATTGCAAAAAATATTGTATATATAATGCCAGTATAAGTATTTGCATAAGTTAAAGCATCAATTCCAGAAGGAATATGACTAACCATAAAATTATCCAGAAAACCATTTAAACAAAATAGTATTTCTCCAATAATGATTGGTCATGTTTTAGAAAAATACATTTTTCAATCAAATTTTGATTGTGGCAATAATCTTTTAAAATAATGCTTTTTTCTAACACTTGTTTGCATGATTATCCCCACCTTTCTATTTTAAATATTTCAAATCTTTTGTTTTATATCCTTAATAGTCAAATTGTCGTCTAAATTTAAATTATTTATTTGTTTTAATAATTCTTTTTTGTATGAATATTTTTTGATTAATGAATCAGTTTCCTCTTTATCTGAAGTTAAAAATAACATTTTCCTAACATCATCACCAGAATATTTTCTTAATTCTTTAATTACAACGTTTTTATTCAATTTTAAAAAGAATCTTTTTCTTCTGTCATTAACTCTTAAGTTTTTTATTGAATTAATAAATAATCAATGACCTAAAAAAGAAGCAATTGCTCCATTTCTTCCCAATACCCTTTTTTTAAGGGGTTCAATGTTTGAATCATTTATAGCTCTTTTTATATTAGGAAAATAATCATCTTCAAAAATAGGACCTGTTAACTTGGATAAACTTAAAGCAGGACATGAAGCATCTAGCAATGGTTGAACATCATTATTGGGAAAAAGTTTATGAAGAATTTGTTTTTCTAAATTAGGATTATGACCAATAAAAACGACCTCTTCAATTTTTAACTTTGAGTTAATTTCATAAAGATGTCTAATAATATTTTGTTTTATAATAGCTCATATATTACCAACACTATTACCCTTTGTAAAATCAACAATGAAAGTTTTGGTTTCAAAAGTATTATTTTTGTTAAGGGCACCAACAGTATATGCATATGGTGTATTCGAAGCTAAATTAACTATTCGAGCAAAAGGATTGGTAATTGCTTCGAAATCAATATATACGTAATTTTTGTTGTTCATATTCATAATTTCCTAATTATAGCACTAAAATAAATTCTGAAATATCTAAGTGTTATAATTAATTATAACTTAAATTTAAGTCTAAATAGGAGTATAACAATGAAAAGTACAAAAAATATTTATTTAATATTAGGACATACAACACTTGATTCATTTAATGGCAAGTTGGCTGATGAATATGAAAAAAAGCTGCGTCAACTAAATAAAAATGTTCGCAGAATCAATTTAAATCATAATGATTTTGATGTTTGTTTATTAAAGGATTCTCAATCTGAAAAAAATAAGCAGTTTATTTTAAAAGAACAAGAAAATATAAAATGAGCAGATGAAATTGTTTTCTTTTATCCACTGTGGTGAGCTTCTGTTCCTGCCATTTTAAAGGGATATATAGACAACGTTTTTCAATCAGGTTTTGCTTTTAAATATCATGAAAATGACCCTTTCTGAGATAAGTTATTAACTGGCAAAAAAGTTAGAGTTTTTTCAACCTCTGGTGCTCCGTCAATATTTATAAAATTACTTTATAAAAATGCTGATTTTTCTATGTTTAGAACAGGTGTTTGCTGATTTACAGGTATGAAGTTAATTCAAGCTAAAAGAATTGGCAGTCTTGTTAAAATGGATAGTGCAAAAAGAAAAGAAGTTATTGATAAGATTATTTCAAAAATTCGTTAATCATGTTTTGGATTTTTAAAGATAGCCAAAGCTAAATTAATTGACTTAATTGTCATATAATTTTATAGTCATGGAATTAAAAAAATATATTAGAACAGTTATGAATTTTCCAGAACCAGGTGTTAAATTTAAAGATATATCTTTATTGTTGGCTAATGGTCCAGCACTAAATTATACAATTGATAAAATGTCTGAACTTGCACAAGATGCAGATATTATTGTAGGACCTGACGCAAGAGGTTTTTTATTTGGTACACCAGTTGCAGCAAAACTATCTAAACCATTTATAATGGTGAGAAAAAAAGGTAAGTTACCTGGAGAAGTTATAAGTTGCGAATATGGTTTGGAGTATGGAAGATCAATACTAGAAATTCAAAAAGGATTGGTAAAACCGGGTCAAAAAGCTGTCATTATTGATGATGTTTTAGCTACAGGAGGAACTCTTGAAGCAATAATCAAACTTTTAAAAGACCAAGGTGTTGAAATATTGAGAATTATAGTGCTAATGGAATTAGATGGTTTTGAAGCTAGAAAAAGACTAAACAGTGATATTGAAAGTCTGATATTTGTAGAGCAAGATGACCAATAATAGGGCATATAAGCCTTATTTTTATTAAATTTTTAGCAAAGTAGGTAAATATGAAAAAATATAATAAATATATAGATATAGAAGAAAAATATCGTTTTGACTTAGAAGATATATTATCTAATTCTTCGTATGATGAGTTATTAAAACAATATTTTGAACTATATGATAAATTAATTAAAATCAAAGATTCTAAGTATGAATCACTAGATAATTATGTTAATTCTTTAAAATATGATGAACAAATGACACTTTTGGGTAATCGTATAGAAAACTATTTGTCTAACAAACTAAATACTAATTTAGTTGACCCTTTAATTAATAAATTAATATCTGAATTTGATTCTAAAAAAGCAGAATACTCAAAATTGTTTGGTTCTGAAATTAATAGAATTGCAGAACACAAGGATAAAATAAAAATCTGAATCAATGATCCTCAATTGAAATATGTTAAAAAAGATTTAGAAGCAATATTAGATGAATTAGAACACAAGTTGGACAATAATGTTGAACTGTATTTAACACAAACAGCACATGGAAATCCAGATGTTGAAGAGTTATTTGGTATTTTAACAGATAGTGAAATTGAATTTGGCTTTGCGCGTGATAAGAATTCAAAAAAATATGAAATCACTGAAGGTACTAGACCAATGCTTATGAAACACAAGGATGAAAGAGTAAGAAAAGAAACATATATTAATTTTGCTAATGGTTATTTAAAGCATAAACAAAGTTTAGCTAAAATGTTATATCAACATATTAAAGAAATATCAGTTAACGCCCTTCATAGAAAATATAACTCGTCATTAGAATCAATACTATTATCTGATAAAGTTGACACTAAACTTTTAGAAATTATTTATAAAAATGTCCAGGATAATATGCACATATTTAAGAAGTATCACAAGCATCATGTTCAATTTTTTGAAGCTAAATTTAATAAAAAATTTAAGCTATGAGATTCAAGTGTTGACCTAGTTAAGATCAAGAATAAATATAGCATAGAAGAAGCTCAAAAAATACTGAAGAAAATAACGTCAGTAATGCCTTATGAATATTCAAATATAGTTGAAAAAGCAATCAAAGAAAGATGAATAGATTATATTAATGTCCCGTCAAAAAGATCTGGAGCTTATTCAATAGGTGGAACATATGGAATAAACAAAATATACATTCTAATGAACTGAGATGATACCATTAATTCAGTCAACACTTTATGCCATGAAATGGGACATTCAATGCATTCATATTATTCAAATAAAACACAAAATATTTTTAGAAGCCAATACCCCTTATTTTTAGCAGAAATTGCTTCTATATTTAATGAGTTACTTTTGAATGATTATTTAATGGAAAATGCCAAAACAGATGAAGAAAAATTCTTTTTAGTAAATGAAAGTATTAATGATTTTATTGGCACTGTTTTAAGGCAAACTCAATGATCTAATTTTGAATATGAACTATATAATAGAATAGATAAAAATGAACCGTTAAATACTTATGAAGCAATTGAAGAAATATATGTCAATAACGCTAAAAAATATTCTATGTCTGATATTAGTCCAAAAATTGGCGATCTAATAAATGTTTATAGTGTAATGGTTCCGCATTTTTATTACTATTTTTATGTATATAAATATGCCTTGGGATACATAGTTGCTAATGTATTTTTCCAAAAATATAAACAAGAAGGAAAATCAGCTTTAGAGAATTACGTTAATAAGTTCTTATCTGCTGGTGATAGAGACTGACCAACAATAATACTTAAAGAAGCAGGAGTTGATATATATTCAAGTGATATATACCAAAAAGCATTTTCAATACTAGATTCTAAAGTAAATGAATATATAAGATTAGGAAATAAGATATTTAAAAAATAAGCCCCTCTGTGTAAATAACCACAGGGCTTATTTTATTAATCTAGGAAATTAATTAGCTTCTTTATTTTCTTCTTCAGTATTTTTGGTATCCGTTTTATTTTGAGCTTCCATTTGTTTTTTTACAAATTGCATCTTTTGTTCGAATTCATTAATTTTCTTTTCAAGATTATCAAAATCTTTATCGTTTAATAATTTTTGTAGCTCATCTTTTTCTTTTTTAACTTCTTCAAGTTGATTTTTTGATAATTTTTTAGCTTCTTCAGAGTTTGTAGCTTTATCTAATTCTTGAATTAGTTGTTCTGCTCTAACTGTTAGTTCTACTTCTCTTCTTTTTTTCTTATCTGCTTCACGATTTAATTCAGCTTCTTGAACCATTTTTTCAATATCTTCTTTTGATAAAGAAGATGTATTTTGAATAGTAATACTTTGTTCTTGGTTTGTTTTTTTATCTTTTGCAGTAACTTTAGTTATACCATTAACGTCAATTGAGAAACTTACTTCAATTTGAGGAACTCCTCTTGGAGCAGGTTGAATTCCAGTTAAATCAAATCTTCCTAAGAATTTGTTATCATAAGCCATTTGTCTTTCACCTTGAGTTACAACAATTGAAACACCTGTTTGATTATCTGCAGCTGTTGAAAATATTTGACTCTTAGTTACTGGAATAGTAGTATTTCTAGGTATTAAAGGAGCTACTATATCACCTTCAACAACAATTCCTAATGTTAATGGAGTAACGTCTAATAATAAAACATCATTGATATCTCCTGCTAATATAGCACCTTGAATAGCTGCTCCAACACTAACTACTTCATCAGGGTTAATTGAGTTGTTAGGTTTTTTACCAGTTACTTCAGCAACAATTTTTTGAACAGCAGGCATTCTTGTAGAACCACCAACTAAAAGAACTTCTGTTATATCGTTTCATTCTAATTTTGCTTGTTTTAGAGCATCCAATAAAGGTTTTTTAGTTTTGTCTAATAAATCAGATGTCATTGATTCAAATTCTGATCTTTTTAGCTCTAATTCAACGTTAATTGGACCATTTTCATTCATTGCTAAGAATGGTAATGAAATATTAGCTACCATTGATTCAGAAAGAGAAATTTTAGTTCTTTCAGCTTCCTCTTTTAATCTAGCCATAGCCATCTTATCTTTTTGAGCATCAAAATTGTAATTTTCTTTTATTTTTTCAATTAATCATTGAACAATTCTATTATCTCAGTCATCACCACCTAAATGGTTATCACCAGAAGTTGATAAAACTTCAAATGTTCCATTTTCCATTTCAAGAATTGAAACGTCAAATGTACCACCACCTAAGTCAAAAACTAAAATTTTGTGGTTTTTGTCTTTTGATTTATCTAAACCAAATGCTAATGCTGCAGCAGTTGGTTCATTAATAATTCTAACTACATCCATTCCTGCAATAATTCCAGCATTTTTAGTTGCTTCACGTTGAGCATTATCAAAATATGCTGGAACAGTTATAACTGCTTTTTTAACACTTGAGCCAATTTTCTTTTCAGCATATTCTTTCATGTAAGAAAGAATTATTGCACTAATTTCTTCTGGTTTATAATCTTTACCATTAATTTTAGTTGATTGTGAAGTTCCCATTAATCTTTTAATTGATGCAATACTATCAGGATTAGTTTCTAATTGTCTTTTAGCAGCTTCTCCAACTACTCTTTCATTATTTTTAAAAGCTACAACTGAAGGGGTAGTTCTTTTTCCATTAGGGTTTTCTAGTACTTTTGGCTTACCGTTTTCAATAATTGAAATTGCTGAGTTTGAAGTTCCTAAATCTATTCCTAAAATAATTTCTTTTGTCATATTTCCTCTTTTAATTTCAGATTTACATTTAATATAAAATTTTTACTTTTACCTAAATGCGCACTTATTTCACTTTTAGGTTACAGAAATATTTTAACATAATTTTTAGCACTTTGAAAAAAAGAGTGCTAATTTTATTTTTAGAGTTTTAAATGGCCAAAAAGCTTATTAAAATGACAAAACCAGTATTTTTTAATTGCATTTATTTACTAAAAAAGCAGTTTATCTTAAATTTTGTTTAAAATATGTACATAAGAACGAAAGGAATAACTATGAACAGAAAAATACATGTGGCAAATTTAATTTTTATGTTTTTCATATTAATTTTTGTTTTAACGGGTACTTTATTATTACATTTTCTTGTTATTAAACCCGACAAAATTGCACTTAACTCAAATAACATAACGGCACTATCAAATCAAATATGAACAGCTTTAAAAGCTAAACCAATATGAGTAATGATTTTGTCATTAGGTTCTATTGGAATGGCTAGTTTACTAAGTATATTGTTATTAGTATTTATTATTATTGGTTCAATTGACGGATTTAAGAATAAAAACTATGCAGTTGGAATATTGTACATAATTGGTGCGTTTATTCCATTTTCAATATTCACTCTTATTGCAGCTAGCGTTGGAGCGGCAGCACAAAGAAAATCAAGCTAGAAAACAGATTTAAAAAGTGAAGCTAATTGCCTCACTTTTTATATATCATTTTTTGATGTTCAGAAAAAACACATCCCCTAACTTCTGATTCGTATTCAGCGCATCTAGTAACAATATATTTAAATGCCTTATCAAAGTCTTCAAAGCAGAGGTTTCTAATTTTTTCAATTCCTTCTCATCTTCTGCCCTTGCTAATTTTATCTGCCACATATAAAATTTTATCTAGTAAGGTTAAATCAAGGTCAAGTGAAGTGTGCTTTTTAATAGCATTAAGAACTTCGTCATTATTATATTTATAAATATCTCTCAGTCAATAATATGCTGTTGTTTGATGTAATTTGTAATTCTCTAGATTTTCTTTTGTATAACCATATTGCTCTAAAAATTTATATGAAGCTTCTTCAGTTCAGTTTTTAGTTATGTCGTGAGCATAACCTGCTTGATATGCATTTTTAATACTACACTTAAGGTGTTGAGCTAGTTTCGCTGCGAATTCACCTGTTCAGGCTAAATGGAAATAGCGAAATTGTTTTTCTTTATCTTTTATATCAAAAAGCAAACCCTTAGCGATATCTTCAAAATATAAAAAGTTAGTCCCTATATATTCTTGTACTTTTTCATTCACTATATCTAATTGGCCATTTCTATATTGAGTAGATGAATAATTTCAAACAGGATTATTCAGGATTTGAACTTTATATTTCTTGACGTTAATTTTTGAAAATTTATTATTACGATTAAATGCTACTATTTGACTTAATTCACTAATTTCTTCTATATTTTTTCATTTATTTAATGATGGTATATTATCAGTTCCAATAAATAAAAAAAGTTCATCATTGGGATATTTTTGCTTGAAATATTTAATAGTATCGATAGTATATGAAGTGCCGCCTCGTTTAATTTCAAAATCACTTAAAAACATTTTATCTTCTAAAACTAAATTAATCATATTAATTCTGTGCTGATTATTAACATAATTATTAGCTTTTTTAAAAGGACTAACATTTGCAGGCACAAAAAATAATTTGTCTAAATTTAAGTGTTTTATACCATATTGTGCAAGCTGAATATGGCCCTTATGTACAGGATTAAAGCTGCCTCCATATATTCCTATTTTCATTAGTTCTCCAAATCTATTTTTTTATCGCGTTTTGCTGTATTTTTTCTTAAAAATTTAATGTTTTCTTTTTGAACACTTTGTTCTTTTAAATACTGATTCGCACTTTTAAGAACATTTTTTCCAAACTTAAAGTTATTATTATTTATTATTTTATCAATTTCAGAAGCATTTTTATTTTCAAATAATTCAATACTCTTGTTAATGCTAAATACTGATCTAAGGGAAGATAATGCTATTCCTAAACCTCTTATATATTCACTTTCTCACATGCTTTCAAACAAAAATAAAACATAATTTCAAATAGTCTCTTCATTATTTGTTCAGTTTGAAAGTTTTTTGCTTTTTCTAATTCATTCTCTATTTTGGTGACGAATCGATACTGATATTTCTCTACCTTCTAAATTTAAGTCTTTAGCACGGTTACAGATGTTGTTTAAAATTCTTCTTAGCTCTTTAATTATAAAAAGATAATCATTCGAATCATCATTCATAAAGGTTTCAGAATTACTAATACTTTTTATATCTTCATTAAGCACATGTTGTTTATTCTCGTTCTCACCCCTTAGATCTTTTATTAACATAAAATATCTATTTCCAAAAACTTTCTTTAAAAAAATATCATTTTTACAATTAATTAAGTCCCTATATGTTTGTATACCATAGTCATTCAATTTTTTTACACTGGCTTTTCCAACACCAAAAATTTTCTTAATGTCTAAGTCATAAAAGCGAGTTTCAATGTCTTCTTTTTTAGTTTCAATAATGCCAAAAGGCTTAGCCATGTTAGTGGACATTTTAGCTAAGAATTTTGTATACGAGATGCCAATCGAGCAAGGTATTTTGAGGTGTTTTAATAATGATTGTTGAATATGCTTTGCCATATTTAATGGTGTATCATATTTTTTATATTCATTTGTGATATCAATAAAACATTCATCAATTGAGTACACTTCAATTTTATTAGAATAATGATCCTGTATGTATTCAAAAATTTTTTTAGACATCATTGAATATAAATCATAATGTGGTTCTATTACAACTAAATCTTTAATTTGTTCTTTTACTTTATAAAAAGGATCACCCGTTTTAAAACCTAGTTTTTTAACTTCATAAGAAGCAGCAGAAATAATTGCTCTTTTTAAATTGGAAGCAATAACTACAGGTTTATTTTTTAACGTATCATTTTTTGCTCTTTCACAGCTAACAAAAAAAGTATCCATGTCAATATGTAAAAACACTCTAGCCATTAATACCTTTCTTAAATGCACGATAAACAATTGAAGCACATTCTAGTCTATTTAAATGTGCTTTTACATTTTCAAAAACAATTAGTTTATTTAATTTAACATTTGAATCATATTCTTTTTGATTTATCATTTCAAAATAAGCATCTAATATTTTATTAATGTCTTCTTTATTCTTATTTAATAATTGTTCAATCACTAATTCAACACTAGCAATAAAAACAGCACAACCTTCTGCAAAATAGTTGGCTTTTATTAATACATTATTTTGAAAAGTTAAATATAAAGTTAATTCATCAACACAAATGCTAGAATGTTCAAAAATTCCGCCTTCTTTTTTATTTTTTAAATTATACTGAGGGTTGGAATAGGCATTAAATATTATTTTTTGCTTTTCTATATTACTAAAAGATTTCAATAAAGTTACCTCCTTTTTTTAAGGAACTTACAAGACTATCAATATCTTTTTTATTGTTATATAAAGCAAGCGAAATTCTAACATAGTCATTGTTATATTTATTTACTTCTTTAAATTTGTAAGCACAAAAAGATCCAGAGCGCACATAAATATCTCTCTGACCTAGAAAATGAGATATTTCTTGAGAAGGAATACCTTTTATATTAAATAAAATAATTGTATCCCCCCGTTTTGAGTCTATTTTTATATTTGGAATTTGTAACAGTTTATCAAATGCATATTCAGCAATTGCTTTTTCATGTTCTTTAATTTCATTAAAATTAAATGATTTAAAAAACTTAATAGCTTCACCAAGTTGTAAAATACCTGCTATATTAGGAGTACCAGGCTCTCATTTACCTATTGTTTCTCGAATGGTTCATTGTCATGATTTCAAAATATTTTGAACCTGTCCACCACCTCATTTTTGCGGAGATAGTTTTTTTAATAAATCATTTTTTATAGCTAAAACACCTGTACCTGTTGGTCCATATAATTTATTTCCAGAAAAAGCTAAAACATCACAATAATCCAAATTAACTTCATCATGCACAATAGCTTGAGCAGCATCATTAATTAAATTAGCACCAACTGACTTACATTTTTCATATATTTTTTTCATATCATAATGAACTTGAAAATTGTTAGTTGTTTGAGCTAGAACCACAATTTTAGTATTGAAATCTATTTTATTCAAGATATCTTTTTCATCGAAAGCATATTCTATACTAAGCTTACTATTTTTAAAATTTTCTATAAAAGGAATAATAGCTGAAGAATGATTAAAATAACTAAAAATAATCTTCCCTTCTCTATGAACTGAAGATAACATTTTGGCAATTAGATTAAGTGATTCTGTAGTTCCTGATGTAAATATCACTTCATCTGGTTTTGAATTAATAAATTTTGCAATTTCATTTCTTGTATTTTCTAAATCAAATTTAACTTTAAAACCGATTTTTGTATCAGCGGTTCTAGTAGATATAGAATATTTTTCATAAAATTCTGTGCCTTTATCAATAACTATTTGAGGTTTAAAAGTTAAAGCAGCATTGTCTAGATATACAATATTTGGATTATTTTTAAACATTGGAAACAAGTTTCTAATTTTTTTAATATCCATGTTAACTCCTTTTTTCAAAATGTGATAAATATTCTATATTTTTTGACTTCTCACCTAATATTGGACTCTCAACAATTTCATTAACTAAAACAAAGTCGTTTTTCTTTGCATGTTCTATTACTCGATCAATGATGAATTTATGATGTTGTTTGTCAACAAAACCTCCAGGCTGTACATATTTGCTACTAGCTTCAAACTGAGGTTTGATTAGAGCTACGAGTTGACAATTATTATTAAAGATTTTATTACATATTTCAAATACATGTTTGAGACTTATAAATGACACATCGCAGGTTATTAAATCAATATTTTCATCAAACATATTTTCAGTTAAATTTTTTAAGTTTGTTTTTTCATAAACAAAAACATTATCTTTGATTCTTAATGAATAGTCAAGTTGATTAGTTCCAGAATCCACAGCATACACTTTTGAGGCATTATTTTCTAATAGAACTTGAACAAAACCTCCAGTAGATGATCCAATATCTAGGCAGACTTTATTATCAACTTTAATATTGAATTTAGTAATTGCCTCTTTTAGCTTGTATGCCCCCCTGGACACATATTCTTTTTCATAATTGATTATTTTAATTTTAGAATCTTCTGGAAATTTTAAACTAGATAAAAATACTTTTTCTCCATTAACTATTATTTTGCCTTGCATAACAATAGAATCAATAGTTTTATCATCTAAATTATGTTTAATTTTAATTAGCTCTTTTAGTGTTTTTTTCATATTTCTGTTATTATTTTTTGATAATGTTTTTATCTACTAGGTCCAATACTTTATTTATAAACTTATAATCATCATTTGGTGAAAAAATCTTAGATATATTAATCATTTCATTAATGACAACTTTAGAGTCGTTATATGTTAATTCATATATACCAAAAATAATTATTGCCCTAGTTAAAGGATTTATTCTTATCCAGTCTCAATTTTTAGAAATAAAGTTTTTAGCAATATTTTGAATAATTTCATGTTTAGATTCAATGATTTTCAGAGTTTTAATTTCTTTGTCGTTTAGAACATTTAATTCATTATCAACAATTTCTTTACTATCAAGAGTTTTATCAAATAATTCATATTGATATATGTAACCAATAATATTTTTTCTAAACTGATATCTTTTTATAAGAAATCTATTTTTATTTAGTTCATCCATTAATCCTCCAAAATATTGATTAACTTAATTTGCTTATTAGCATCATTTTTTGTTAATGTAAAAATAACACCATTTAATTGACATTTATTTTTTGATACTTGAAAAGGTAATTTAGAATTAAAGCGCATTTTTTTATATACTTCATCAAAATTAGATCCTATAGCACAATCCCTGGGTCCGCACATCCCAGCATCAGTTAAATAATATGTACCCTTAGGTAAGATCTTAGCATCGTTTGTTTGAACATGAGTATGTGTACCAATAAATGTATCAGCCTTACCATCTACATATAATCCAAATACAGATTTTTCTGATGTGGTTTCAGCATGAAAATCAATAATACAATAGTCTGCTTCCAAGTTTTCATAAGCTTTATCAAATTCATCAAAAAAGTTATTTGCACTTTCTTGTTTTCAAGGACTTAATAAAGGATTAAATGTTATACCCATGAATGACATGATTGCAATTTTATTTCCTTTTACATCAAAAATTCTAATTCCAGATCCTGGATAACCTTCATCAATGTTTATTGGTCTGATTAAATCTTCATTCTCAATGATCTCATTAATATCATCTTTAGCTCACACGTGATTTCCTAAAGTAAACGCATCAACCCCTATTGATTTTAGGCGTTTATAATCTTTAGGAACAAACCCCTTTCTACCTGAAACATTTTCAGCTTGTGCAATAACAAAGTCAATATTATTATCTTTTATTATTTTGTCTATTTGTTTTTCAACAAAATCAATTCCCGGTGTTCCAAAAATATCACCAAGAAACAAAACGTTTATGTTTTCTTCTTTTTTCATAGTTTAAATTATATATAATTTAACAACCATTTTGGTTATCTAATAAAAATAAAAGCGAAAACACAACGATTCGCTTTTAAATTTAAGTATTAAAATGAGTAAGTTACTTTGCATTTATAACTATTTTAGTCTCCATTTAACTTCTCAATTACTAGATTATAAATTTCATCATATAGGTCCTTATTAGTTTGTAATAATAATGCTAAATTAACTTGACCTTGGGCAATATTATCTCCATTATAGCTATATCATGAACCTTTTCTATTGATAATTTCAAATTGCTCTGCCATATTAATAATCTCAGTTATTTTTGAAATTCCTTTTGAAAATACTATCTCAATTTGAGCCGTTTTATAAGGTGGAGCTAATTTGTTTTTCACTACTTTACACTTAATTTGGTTTCCGGTAATATCACCATTATATGATATATTTTGAACTTTTCTTACCTCTAAACGAATTGAAGAGTAAAACTTTAGTGCTTTACCACCAGAGGTGGTTTCTGGATTACCAAACATGACACCAATTTTTTCTCTTATTTGATTTAAGAAAATAACAGTAGTTTCATTTTTTGAAAGAGTTCCGGTTATCTTTCTTAATGCTTTTGACATTAATCTAGCTTGTGCACCAATTGTTTGGTCCTTCATTTCTCCGTTTAGTTCAACTTCTGGAACTAAAGCAGCAACCGAATCTACAACAATTAAATCAAAAGAACCACTCTTAGCCAGTGTGTCAACTATTTCTAGAGCTTCTTCACCTGAACTTGGTTGCGATAAAATTAAATTGTTAATATCAACACCTAAATTCTTGGCATAAATAGGATCAATTGAATGCTCTGCATCAATGAAAGCAGCAATGCCTCCTAATTTTTGAACTTCAGCAATTGCATGTAAAGCCAATGTTGTTTTTCCACTGCTTTCAGGCCCATAAATTTCAATTATTCTTCCCTTAGGTCATCCACCAATTCCTAAAATGTTATCAATTGCTAATGAGCCAGAACTAAAAGTTTTAGGTATAACATCCAAACCTTCACCCAAAACCATAATTGCTTCATCGCCAAAATCTTTTCTAATATCTTTCAGAATTTTATCTATGCTTTGTTTTAAATTATTTTCTTTTTTATCTGCTGACATTTTTTCTCCTTAAACATAATTTTGGCCCTTAAACTCTAAGATTTACTTATTTTGCTAAAAAAATAAGAAAGCTATAATAAAAAACTAGGAAATCAAAAAATACAAGCATTTAAAGCTTATATTAATTATTTAGAAAAGACTTGTTCTAATTTTTTAATAGCTCAATCTTCTATTTTGATTGATAAGGTTATGGTCTTTGTATTTTCTGTTTTTTGATATACATCTATGATTTTGTATTCATGAATACCTTTAATTGTTTTTAGTTTATCGATATGACTTTGAATACTTTCTTTGTTTTGTAATTCAATTGTAATATCTCTAGATTTAATTGGTTCATGATGGTAATTAACAAAAGAGTTTTGTTTGTTTGTTAATTTATTTAGTTTAATTTCAGCAAAAATAGCATCACTATTAATCAATTTTGGATGTATTTTGCCAATATAACCAATCATTTCTTCATCTAAATAAATTTCAGCTGCAGCATTTGGACTGAAATTGGCGCTATCTGTTTTTTTAAAATCAAGATTTTGATTTGTTAAAGAAATAATATCAAGTTTAATTTCGTCAAAACTTTTTTCATTTGACACTAAACCTAAGACATTCATTTCTCTTTCAATCATACCTATATCAAAATATGAACCTTCTTCAAAACCTTGCTTTTTGTTTGAAATCAGTACATCATTTAAAACACTTATAAATGAATAACGAATTTGTGAATGTTCATAATTTTTTGAATCACTAGCATTTAAAGTTTCTTTAAAATTAAAAGGATTAAAGATATTTTTTTCTGGATTAATTAGAGTATATGTTTTAACATTAGCATAATTTTTATTAGCAAGTTTTTCTATATATTCAAAAGTATTATTTTTTTCATAATTTAATCTTTGAATTTTAGGTTGTTTTAGTGGAAAATGATTGTAACCATAAAATCTAAAAAACTCTTCCACAAAATCTTGCATTGTTTCCATGTCATAACGATAACTTGGAAAAGTAACAGCAGAAAAATCACTTTTAAACTTAAAATCTAATATTGTTAATTTCTTTAAAACTTCATCATATTTTTTGGTTTTAATAATGCTAAAACCAGCAAACTTTGTTAAATATGCTTTATCTAGTAAAATTGTTTTTTTAGTTACTTTAGGAGCATTAATTTGTACTGAAAAATCGGTTAGATATTTAGCTAAAAAATTGTAAGCTAAGATAACTAAGCCATTAGATATTTCACGACTAGCTCTTAAAGAAGCTTTAGTTATCAATTTAATTTCTTTTGAATTTTTTCTGACACTGGCTATGTTAAATGAAGCTAGTTCAAAAATTGCTTTTGAAGATTTGGGTCTAAATTGCTTATTTTCAAGGCCAATAGTAGCCGCTAATGAAACCGGTGTATCACCATTTTTAACTACTAAAGCATTTTCTACTTCAACTTCTTTATTACCTAAAATGTTTAATTTGCCAGAGTAATTTTCAACACTAAATTCATTTGAATTTAAATCATCCTTGTTATAAACATGGCAAGGAACACCAGTATATAATAAAACAAGATTAGTTAAATCAACTGCACTTGAAAAAGTTTTAATGCCATGTTTTCACAATAACATACTTTCTTTAATGCAACATTTTAAATTATTGTTTGATGCCTCTACAAGACTAAAAGCATTAGTTGATTTAAGACTTTTTACTTGAAAATTAGAAATAAGATTTGGTGTAGGTTTTTTTGGTCATTTAATTTCAGTATCAAAATAAGCCGCTAGTTCTTTAGCCATTATTAAATAACATTGTGCATCAGCTCTATTTGATAGTATTGATACATCAATTAAATAATCATCTAAATCAAAATATGAAATAGGATCAATATTAAGATCCATTTTATTTAATTGAAAAATTCCATCTCTAAATTCTTCTGGCACAACATTAGCATCAAAACCTAATTCTTCTAGCCCAACAAGCATTCCTTCTGAAACAATACCTTGCATTTTTCTGGCACTAAAAACCATTTTTCCGTTTCTAGAACCAGGAACAAAAGACATTACATATTGGTCATTTTTCATATTTGTAGCAGTGGTTTGAATAATTGCTTTGTGCCCATCTCCATATTCCACTTCACAAACAGTTAAACGGTCGGCTTCAGGATTTTTATAAGTATTAATAACATGGCATATTTTTATACCTTCAACATCACAAAATTTATTATAGTTTTCGACTTCAAATCCTATTGAATTTATAGCATTAACAACATCTTCAATTGATTTATTTTTTAAATTAGCTAAATTACATAGCGTTTTATATGAAAAAATCATTATTTAATCTCCTATCTAAATTGCTTTAAAAATCTTTTGTCGTTGTTGTATAGTTCTCTTATATCTTCGATGTCATATTTTATCATTGTTATTCTTTCAATACCTATTCCTGCCGCAAAACCATTCATTGAATTAGTGTATCCCGCTGATTTAAGGACTTTTTCATGTAACATTCCCGCCCCTAAAACTTCAATTCATTTGTTTTTAAAGAATATATCCACTTCCACACTTGGTTCTGTAAAAGGAAAATAAGAAGGTCTTAATCTAATTTCTATTTTTTCTTCAAGAACATAAGAAAGCATTTCTTTTAGTGTATACATTAATGATGAAAATGAAACATTACCTACACTTACTAAGTCTAGCTGTGTAAATTGATGAGTATGTGTTTTATCTTCTTCATCATTTCTATACACTTTTCCAATGCTAAATTGTGAAAACTCTTTATTAGCATATTTTTCTAGTGCTCTAGCACTAATACCAGTGTTATGAGTCCTCAATAATTCATTTTTATTTAAATATAAAGAATCTTGCATATCTCTAGCTGGATGAGATTTAGGAATGTTTAAATGTTCAAAATTATATTTATCAATTTCAATTTCAGAACCTTCTAGTTCAATGTAGCCATTCATTAATAATCAATCGCTAAAACGTTTGCTAATAAGATTAATAGGATGAATTGAGCCTGAATAACTTAATGGAGTTGCATAATCAATAAATTCATTCTCTAGTTTTCTTTGAGCTTCCAATTCATTGATTTTATTTTTAGCTTCTTCAAAAAACGCTTCTGCCTTATTTTTTAGTTCTTGCAATTGGCGACCATAAATTGCTTTTTCAGCAACTGGTGCTGTTCTTAATTTGTCCATTAAATCTTGTAATTCTTTAGATTTTGAAAATTCATTTTTTGCCAATTTTAAATCTTCTAAATTCTTAATTTTATCTAATTCAAACATACTTTATTTTCCTTTCTTTTCCATTATAGATTTTCAATATTCTTTAATTTTAATTTCCATTCCTTGATTTTGGTATTCAAAAAAACTAGTATTTTTAAGTTCATTAGGTAAGTATTGTTGCTCAACAAAATTTTTATCAAAATCATGAGGATATTTATATCCTACTCCTCTTCCTAATTGAGATGCGCTTTTATAATGTGCATCTTTTAAGTGTATTGGTGGCTCATAAATTTTGCCTTGTTCAAGCAATTTTTTAACCCTATTAATAGCCAAATAATTAGAATTTGATTTAGGACTTAAAGCAATATTTAAAATTGCAAACCCAATTGGCAAATAACCTTCTGGTAAACCTAATCTTTCAAATGCTTCAATGGCATTTAAGACTTGGTGTCCTAAATTAACATTAGCTAAACCTACATCTTCATAGGTGGCGCATAACATTCTTCTAAATAAGCCATCAACATCACCAGTTTTAAGTATCAATAAACCTCAATACAAAGCAGCGTCGGGATCAGAGCCACGCAGTGATTTATGAAAAGCGCTGAGTAAATCATAATGCCCATCACCGTCATTATCAGAATAAAACTTAATTGAAGGTATTATATTTTTAATTGTTTCTAATGTTATTGAACCTTTAGTAAATAATTTATTAATTAATTCAACATTATTTATTGCACTTCTAAAATCTGAGTTTGACTGAACAGCTATAAATTCTTGATTTTTTTTATCTTCAAGTCATTTGATATTTTTTTCAATCGCAATTTTATTTAATTGATTAACAATAACATTTTTTGAAGGAGACTCTAGTTCAATAATATGGCAACGAGACCTTAAAGCAGGGTTAATTTTAAAATAAGGATTTTCAGTTGTGGTTGCATAAATTGTAATCTTATCATTTTCAAGATAAGGCAATAAAATATCTTGTTTATCCTTATTTAATCTGTGAATTTCATCAATTATTAAAATATCATTATTTTTAATTTTTATTAGCAAATCATCTTTTCTATCAATGGCGGCATTAAAATAATCATAACTAGCATTGATGCTGTAAGCTAAAATATTTGCAATTGTTGTTTTGCCGGTGCCAGGTTTGCCATAAAAAATAAAGGAAGAAAAATCTTTATTTTCAATAATTGATTCAAACAATTGTTTTTTTTCAGTCGAACAAACAAAATTGTCTAATTTTAAGGGTCTCAAGAGGTTTGCTAAGTTTGCCTTCATGTATTAAATTATATAAGATAAAACTTTCCAGAATAAAAATAGATTTTTATTTTTATAACATGACTATTGGTTGATGTTTTCATGCTTTTCTTTTTGTTTTTTATATGCACTTTTTAGTATTAAACAACCCGAAATTATTCCAAGAATTCTAAATGCTAGACAAGCACCCAACGAAAGTCAAAAAATAACCTTATTTTTAGATTTTCAAGATTCATATGCAATTAAACCATTGAAAACTATTGATACTAAAAAAACACACAGAAATGTTACTAATGCTCCAATAAAAACAGTTGTTGATTTTTTAAGAGAAATAGTTTCTTCTGATTTTAATAATTTAGTTAATTCATCATATTTTTTAACATTATATTTTTCTAGCAGCGAGCCTTGGTATTTAAGGGCCAAAATTAATGAAACAATTAAGAAAATACTAAAAATAATTACCACTAATGATAATACGATTTGAATTCAGCCAATTTTCTTTCTATTCATAAAATTCCTTAGTTAGATTAATTATAAAAAAAATGCGCAAAATTACGCATTTAAATTTATTTTTCTGGTTGTGTATTTTCAACCACAGGTTTTGATTCTTTAACAGCTTCCTTTTTAACAAATTCTTTTTTTACTGTGCCAATATAAGGTAAAATAGCAACAAGTCTAGCTCTTTTAATAGCTAATGAAACAGCTCTTTGGTGTTTAGCACATGTTCCTGTAATTCTTGATGAAAGAATTTTTCCTTGTTGGTTTACTAATTTTGATAATAGTTCTTCATTTTTATAATCTACATAAACAACTGGTGATTTACTTAAACAAAATTGACATGGACGTCTACGTACAAATGGTTTTTTACGAACAATTCTTGCCATAATAAATTCCTAACTTATCACTCCAGACCGTTTGGATCATCTTCGATTCTTCAGTTTAAATCTGGATTTGAATTTTGTGTTGAAACACTAGCTTTTTCTTCTTGGGGAATACTAAATTCTTTAGTAGCATTGTTTTTTCTTCTAGCTTCACTAACTTCTTTTGTTTCCAGTGATTGAAGTCTGTTTACACTCACAACATAATTATTAACTGTTTGTCCATTTTGATCTATTGTTTTAGAAGATTGAAAAGTTCCTTCAACAGAAACTAATGAACCTTTATCAATATATTTGTTAATAAATGCAGCATCATTTCTTCATGCGATGCAAGGAATGAAATCTGAAACAGGTTCAGCATTTGCATTTACAAAAGGTCTTGTAACTACAATAGTGAATCTTGAATATTCAATATTTGATGCAGTTTCACCTTTGTATGGTTTTGAGGCTAATCTACCAATTAAAATAACTTTATTCATTTATATTCTCCCTATTTAGTTGAAAGTTGGTCAACTATTTTTCTTCACTAGTTTTTTCTACAGCTTTTTTTGTATATCTAGGTTTTTTGTCAGTTTTGTTTTCTTCAGTAGAATCTTTAGTTGTTTCTTTATTTGTTTTACTATGTGATTTTACATATGGTTTTCTATTATCAAAAGATTTTTTTATAAATCTTTTTTGCTTTTTAGGTTTTAGGCCTTTTTCAGAATCTAAATTAATTATCAATGTTCTTAAAATTGATTTGTCAATGTTAAGTCTTCTTGTCAATTCTTTTAGTGCTTCAGGCTCTGATTTTGTTAAAACTAAAAAGTATTTGGCATGTGTTAATTTGTTAATAGGATATGCTAATTCAGTTCTTTCCAATCTTTCGATTTTAGTGTTTTCTTTATTTAGAATTGATAATAATAATTCCTTTACACTTTCTTCGCTAGATTCTGGATTAACTAGAATCATAATTTCGTAATTTGACATTAGTTCTCCTTTTGGACTTTTGGGTCTTTTGCGACCAAGGAGTCTTTACCCTTGTTAAAATTTCATGTAAAAATAGTTTTATTTTGAATATTTAACTTTTAAATTATATATTATATAATTCAATATTTTGAATAAATTTTTAGTATAAAAAATGACCTAGATTTAGATCATTAATTATCACATTTAATTTTTTCCTTAGCTTTATCGGTGGTTTTAAATGAAACTTTAGCTACATTGCCCAATTCTTTTTCACCAAATTTTAAAATAAAATCTGCCGCTAAATCAACAATTAAGTTTGATGCACCTAATTTAAAATTAAAATTATCATATTTTTCTTTTTGCTCTTCCATTTTTTGCAACAAAATATATCTAGCAAAAATTGAAGCACAAGCAACACTTAAATAATTATCTTCAGCACTAGTTTCCAACACTAAATCATAATCATTCAAGTTAATGTCTAAAAACATATTTTTAGATTTAAGAGTTTGATCATGTTTTTTAATATTTTCAATCGAAGCATACTGATCAATAACAATCGGAATATTTTTATTTATTCTTTTTTTCAGCCTACTAATTGAATTAAAATGAATTAGTGTTTTAACGGCATTATTATTAATGCCCATTTTAGTTAATGTATTGTAACCGGCTTGGCTTAAAATAGTGTGCTTGATGAAAACTAAATTCTTTTCTTGAATATATTTAGCTAATTCAATAATTTTTTTATCACTAAGTTTTTTACTATCTTTAATTCCTAAGGATTTGATTAGAGAAATACTTTGTTTAGGTATATAGCAAGCCACTGAAATAACAGGAGTAAAATAATCTCCTACTCCTGTTTCATCTACTCCTATATATTCAAAGTATTTTTCTTCTGTCATATTTATTTTTCTTCTTTGTTATAAAAATTATCTGCCTTGACGGTCTTTAATTTCTTTTTAGCTTCGTTTTTCTTTACTCTAGCCATTTCGATATATTTATCTGGATTGTCTAAAAATTCATCGATAAAATATCCAACAGCTCCTTCTTTGTTAGTCTGTCCCATAACAACAGTTGAAACTTGCTTAATTGCTTTTTCAGCATTAGCTGGACAAACTCCTACATTACCTATTTCATACATGCTTAAATCATTATATGAGTCACCAATAACAACTGTGTCATCAATATCAATATTGTAATATCTCATCATTAATGAAATTACTTTTCCTTTGTCTACACCAATTGAAGTTATATCAAATACAGGACTTAAACCTTCACCTTTTGATCAAGATGAAAATTCTCCTAAATCACCATATCTTCTTTTTAAGTAAGTTAATAATTCCAAAACATCAGTTGTTGGTTGACAGTCGAATACAATACCAGTAGGTTTAAGTGGTAGTTTTTCTAAATTGATTGATTCTCTAAATTTAGTTGCTTGGTTAAAACCAAAAACTTTTTCCAAATTAGGATCTCTATGCATTAATTGAACTCAGTCAGGTCCTTCTATTGCATAGTTAGAAATTTCTTTTTTAACTTTTTCATCACCTAAAATATATAAAACTTCATTTAAATCTAAATATGTTATTGTAGGAATAAAAAACGGGTCAGCAGGATTGTGAATATGTGCTCCGTTGTAGTTACCTACAATTGCATTTAAGTTAAGTTTGTTATATACTGGCATTGTACTTCTTCATGGTCTACCAGTAATAATTGAAACAATATGTCCCGCCTCCACAGCTCTTTTAATTGCTTGTTCAGTTTTAGGATGAATTGTTCCAGCTGCTGAATCAGCTAATAGTGTACCATCAAGATCAAGAGCAAATAAAAATCTTCTTCCTTCAGATTGTTTATTAAAAGCCATTTTTACCTCTTTCTATTTTTGTAATTATGAGTATTTATATTTTTTTGTTAAATATAAAATTAACATAACAGCATTAATAATTTTACTATAAAATTCGCCACAAATTAAGATAAATAAAATAGGAACAAGCTGTTCCTATTCGATTATTTAACTTTTGTGCCAAAAATACGATCTCCAGCATCACCCAAACCGGGAATAATATAATTATTTTGATCTAATTTTTCATCTTTCGCAGCTAGATAAATGTCAACATTAGGATATTGAGAAACAACTTTATCAATACCTTCTTGAACACCTACTAAACATATTAATTTAATGTTTAGAAAACCTAAATTCTCTAATTTCTTTATTGCATCACAAGCTGATGTTCCTGTAGCAAGCATTGGGTCTACAATAATAATGTAACTATCCTTAGGTACTTCAGGAATTTTAAAAAAGTATTCTACTACACTATTGGCTTCTTCGTTACGGTACATTCCAATATGTCCAACCCTAGCTTGCGGTACTAAATCTAATATTCCATTAACCATCCCTAGTCCTGCTCTTAAGATTGGAATAATTAAAATTTCTTTATCTAACTGTTCACCTAAGAAAACAGCACCAGTAGGACTTTGCACTTTTAATGGCTTAGTTTTATAATCTCTTAACATTTCATAAACCATCAGTGAAGAAATTTCATTTAAATTTTGCCTAAATTCATTGTGAGTAGTACTTTTGTCCCTCATTTTGGTTAATTTTGCATTTATCAGTGGATGTTGAAGAATTTTAATCATATTTTTGCTCCATAAGTTTTGTTGATATTAGTATTTAGAACTATTATCTACTTTGCCTTCCATAATAGCAATTGATTTAGAAGTACCCAATCTATTAGCACCCAATTCAATCATTTTCATAGCATCTTCTTTAGACTTAATTCCGCCTGATGCTTTAATCAATAAGTTATCTTTGGCAATTTTTTTCATAATTTCAACATCTTCAAAAGATGCTCCTCTGTATGAAAAACCAGTTGATGTTTTAATAAAATCAGCTCCCGATTGTAAAACAATTTCTGCCGCTTTAGCAATTTCATCATTAGTTAATAAAGCAGTTTCAATAATAACTTTTAATGTTTTATTTCCACACACTTCTTTAATAGCTTTAATTTCATTTAAAACATATTCATACTGTTTATCTTTGAAACGACCAACATTCATTACCATGTCAATTTCATCTGCGCCATGTTCAAGTGCAATTTTGGTTTCAAAAACCTTAACACTTGTCACATTGTAACCCAGTGGAAAACCAATAACTGTACATACTAAAACATCACTCTTTGCTAATTGTTCCTTTGCATATTTAATATATGAAGGAGCAATACATACTGATTTAAAATCGTATTTTTTTGCTTCTTCAATAAGTTTATCAATATCTTTTGTAGTACCTGATTGTGCTAAAAAAGTATGGTCTATCATTTTATTTAACATTTTATTCTCTCCTTATAAAATACTCATTCAACTAATTATAACAATTTAGCTAACACTTCTTTTACTTCAATCTTATTTGAACTAAATTCAATTACATTTAATAAGTCATTCGCTAATTCAGTATTAATTTTTGTAGATGAATACATTGTAAATAATGTATCACCAATATTCACGTAGTCGTTTGTAGTTTTATTTAATAATATTCCTGCTTCATAATCAATTAAATCTTCTTTTTTTGTTCTTCCTGCTCCCAATTTCATTGCAACAAGACCAAATTCAATAGCAGAATTAATTTTTAAATATCCTTCTTTTTCAGACTTGATTTCATACTTAAATTTAGGATTAAACCAATTGTTATTATAAACACTTTTTACATTGCCACTTTGGGCACTAATTCACTCATTAAATTTATTTAATGCTTCACCATTCCGAATGACTTTGTCTATCATTTGTCTAGCTTCTTTTTCATCCTTGGCCTTTTGTGTAAGAACTAAAAGAGTTGCCCCTGAAGAATAAACAATTTCGCTAAAATCACTAGGACCTAGGCCTTTCAGAGTATTAATTGCTTCCAAAATTTCAATTTTGTTTCCAATTGCTCTTCCTAGAGGTTTTTCCATATTTGTTATTTCTACAGCAATTTTTCTACCTAAAGCCTTACCAATTTTAATCATTAAGTTGCCTAGTTCTTTAGCCTTGTTTAAATTTTTCATAAATGCGCCATTACCACATTTTACATCTAGTAATATGCAATTAGAACCCGTAGCCAATTTCTTTGACATAATTGATGAAGCGATTAAAGGAATTGATTCAACAGTAGCGGTAACGTCTCTAAGAGCATAAATTTTTTTATCTGCTGGTACTAATTTTTCGTTTTGACCAATTATTGCAATATTATGCTTTTCTACTATTTCTTTAAATTCCTTATCGCTTAAAGAAATATTGTAACCTTCAATTGATTCTAGTTTATCAAGTGTTCCCCCAGTGTGTCCTAATCCACGCCCAGACATTTTAGCAACAGTTAAACCTAAGGATGCCAAAATTGGACATAAAGCAATACTGACTTTATCTCCTACTCCTCCTGTAGAGTGCTTATCTACAATATTTCTATTTAAATAAGATCAGTCAACAACATCTCCAGAATGCATCATTGCACTTGTCAGATGTGAAGTTTCGATTTCATTTAATGAATTAAGTCTTATAGCCATTAATAAAGAAGAAATTTGGTAATCAGGAATGTTTCCTGCTACATAATTATTAATAGTAAATTCAATTTCATCTTTACTTAATTCAAATCCATTGGCTTTTTTTTCAATAATATCAATTATTCTCATTATTGAAAGTCCTTTGCTAGTGACAATGCCAATTTCATCATTTCGTTAAATGAATTTTGTCTTTCCTCGCTTGTAGTGTATTCATGTGTAACTAGATTATCAGAAATTGTTAAGATAGTTGCTGCTTTTTTATTTAATTTTTCAGCAACTGTAAATAAACCATATGCTTCCATTTCAACACAAACAGCACCACCCGATTTCTTAACTCTTTCTTCCACAGTTTGATCTGCATAGAAAGCATCTTCACTTAAAATACGCTCAAAATGAATATTCATGTTCAATTCTTTTGCATTATCTAAAATCAGTCTGTTTAAATCACTGCTAGGTTTTGCAATATTGCTGCTATTTCCTCTTATTATTGAGCTTCTAAAAGCTGAACTTTCACTATAAGCATCAGAAGCCAACACCATTTCATAATTTTTAATATCAGCTTTAAAAGAACCAGCTGAACCAATTCTAACAATGGCTTCAACACCGTATTGGTCAAACAATTCGTATGCATATATACCTATTGAAGGAACACCCATTCCTGATGCACAAATTGAAATTTTATTTCCATTGTAATAACCTGTGTACATTAGCATGTTTCTAACATCAGAAACCAGTTCTACATTTTCTAAATAATTATCTGCAATATATTTTGCCCGTAAAGGATCTCCAGGCATTAGTACTAATTTAGCAAAGGCATTGTCCTTTGCGTTTATATGAGGTGTCATAATTACTCCTTAAATTTAATATTTTTATTCACATTAAAATTTTATTACAAATTAGAGCATTTATGCCACATTTGCACTTGACCAATATCTAAATCGGACAGTTTTCAGATATTAGTTCAGCTCCTTGATTAATAAGTTCTATATTTTTATCAGCTTCCAGTCTATCCTTAAAAAGTAAGCACTGTATATCTTTACCATAGTCTAAAAAGTTGTCAATTAAAGTGTTATATTTATATTCTAAAGAAGAAAGTAAAATCATTTTATTACATAATCCTGCACTTATTCTATTTCGAGCTAAATAAGATTTTTTCGTTGCATGATAGTCATCAGGATATTCTGATATAAATAAACAATTTTCCGCAATATATTCATTTAAATTCAAATTACTAATTGCTCAATTGATACCACAAGGTAGTACAACAATTACATTAATATTTTTTTCAATTAACTTTTTTAAAATATTTTGCTCAAGTCCGTTTCAATACATGTTCATAAAAGTTACATTTGATTTATTTGAAATATTATCTATGTATTTAATTATTTCATTTGTTTGATAACTACCAGTCATATAGATTTTGTTAGTTGAATTAGTTAAAATATCCAAATTGCCCAAATAATGCAAAATAAATGGAGGTTTCTTGTGTGCTAATAGTTGTTGGGGATAATCACCATCCAATATACTTATATATTTATTCATATTTGATTTTGATTTATCACTAAAACTTTTAAATTCATCCACTTCAATTTTTTCTTTAGTTTTAATTGCTTCATAAATTCTATTTCAGTCACCTTTATACTTGTAATTAAAGTACAATAAAATTTCATTCATATCTGCCATTTTTTGCTCCTACAAATATTATTTTTTATTTTGGTTATTTTTATTAAAAAGCAAGAAAAAGTAAAGAAAAAAAGGCGAACGCCTTCTTCTTGCACTATAAACCGCTTTTTGTACCATATTTGCATATGGCGCCAACTATTTATCTAAGTTTATAAAACTTCTTGATTTTAATTCAAATTATCTTAATCAAGTTCCCCTACCAAAATTTGGGTTTCTAACTCATGGAGTTTACATCGTTGCACCTTAACTAAATAAGCTCGTCTCTGTTGCACTTGTCGTCAACCATTAAATAGGCTGCCTAGGCTTATTTGGCCTAGCATGAACACTACTCGCATCGCAGCGAGTGTTAGAGCGGATTTTCCTCTACGTCTTACGCAGCAGTTGGCCATGCACAAACTATTGTACAACAATTTGAATTTAAACTCTTAAAAAATAATTTTAAATTATGAATTACAAAGTATAAAAACCCTAGTAGTCTTTTTTAGTATATAAAAAAGCACCAAACCAATATATAATTTGACACTTCTTTTTTTGAATTTAAATTATTAATAAAATTCACCTTTTTTAACTTTATTCAGTTCTGATCATTCTGAAGCAGATGTTCTGTCATTAATGCTCATAAATTTACCGTATCCACCTTCTTTAAGTGTTAGTAAAATGTATTCTTTTTTAGAAATAACGCCAGCTTCACCATCTTCTGTAATTTTAAATTTAAAGTTCTTTAGTCTATCTTTTTCACTTTCTTTGTAACCTGAACTTATCAAAATATACATAATCGATTCAGGGCCATAGTTATTTTCATTAAAATAAGTAGTACCAGTGAAAAAACCTCTTTTGATTGCATAGTTTGTAAATTGGCGTAAATCAACAGGTTTTTTGAAATAACGTTGAAGTCCACCAAATTTTGAGCCTATGCCTGGAATAAGACTTAGATTTGTAGCTTCCTGTAATTCTCACAAGATAGCCCTACCTCCTGAATATAAGTTTATTAGATTACCTCTTTCACGTTTAGATATTTCGGTTTCACGGCCAAACATTTCGAAAATAATATAATTAAGCGCTACATAAAGCCTATAAACACCTTTTCATTCAGGAGTTTTAGCTCTTTCTTTAAATATAGGATTTTTATAAGCGCTGCTTTTTTCATATGTTTGCCACAATATTTTAAATATTGTATCAGCTAGAACTAGAAAATCCAAGTCCACAGTAACATTATCAGGATCAGTGACTGGTGGTTTAGAATCTCCGCCACCTGGTAATATGAATTCATTTAATGTCTTCATATTTGACCTTTTCGAATGGTTGGGGTCCATATTTAAACTTCTTAGTGCATTAAATAGAGTTGATTTTTCAAAGTTACTTTTTTCAAATAATAAATTAACTAATTTTACTAAAGTAGCTCCATCAATAGGTTTGTTTTCACCTATAAGAGTTGCCACAATTTTGGCATCTTCAAAACTAAATGCCGATTTAATTTTATCAATAGCATCAATAATTCATTTTGTAGGTTCTTTTAAACTGAAATCTAGACTTGATTTTGTGATTATATTAATAGTTCTATTAATTAATTTCTTTTCAAAATATTCAGTTTGAAGTAAGTTTTCTGCCATATTCTTAATTAATTGTGCTAAGAAAGTTTTATCTGATTGTTCAACATTTTCAAGTTTAAGTATATCAACGATTTTGTTTACAAAAAGATTAATAATGTCATCATCTTTAAAAATTGCTTTAGCTAAGTTTTTGGCATTAGTTTTTAAATTAATAGAAATTTGAGTTAACAATTCATTTAAGGTTTCACCAAAAGTTTTATTGCTGCTTAGTTTATTTTTAACTAAGAAATCCTCTACAAAATCTTTAATCAAAGTTTTTGTTTCTTGTTTTTCTATTAATTTATTAGCTATATTTTTAACTTCTTCATTAGTTAAGAGTTTTTGATTTTCAGATTCAATATTAATGTTATTAATTTGGTCTTTAATAGTATTAGTGATTGAATCAATTAAAGCTTCTCTAACATTATTTGAACCTGCTTCAATAGAACCACTTATTCCAACTAATAAATTAGCTAAAACTTTTTCAATATTCTTAAATAATTTATCTAAATCAACTTTAGGTTTGCTGTCATCTTCTTCTGGTTTAGGAATTTTTGGAATATTTCTAGCTAAATAATTAATTAATGAAGTTAGTTCGGTAGTTAATTGTTCCTTACTCAATGTTTTTAAAAATGTATCTTTTGATAATTTATCAAAAACACTGGAATCTAGTATTTGTACAAAATCAAAATTACTAAAGGTTTCTACCAATTGACTAGCAATTTTTTTGATATTTAGTTCTTGTTTTTCATCAAATAAATCAACATTAATAACACTTTCAAATAATTGAGATACTAAATTGGAAATTATTTTTTGATTATTTCCTTCTAAACTATTAAGTGCTCTTCATAAAAACGAACTAATGTTTTCAACTTCATTGCCAACAACATCAAATTTGTGTTTTTTACCTAAAGCACCCATTGTGAAGCTAAATAATTTTTTAATATAATCTTCATCAGCTAAGATGCCATTAAGGTTTTCTTTGATAAATGTTGATAGTTTGTTTTTATTTGTATTTAAGATTTTCTTTAATAAATCATTTACATTTTTAATTTCTTCTAATTCATCTTTGCTTAAGTTTGAAACTGATTCAATTAAACTTTTAATAATATCTTTAGCTTCTGGTTTGTCTAAAAGTATATTTTTTATTTTATTAACAGTTGCATCAGCAAAATCGTTGCCGTTTTCATTAAGTTTTAATAATTCATTTTTAATTGAACCTAAAGAATTTTTGGCTGCTTGTTCAACTTTTTGAATAATAAAATTCATTACTTTTTCTTTTTGACTAAAAAGAGAAATAATCTTAATGAATTTATGAAAACCATCTCCACTAGAATTTCTTAAACTAATCAAATCGATTGCATGTGCAATTAATTGTGAATTATTTTCTAATGAAATAAATTTTGATAATTCGGTTTTTAAATAATTACCCAATTTTTCAAAATCATTTACTTGATTTTTATCAAGTTTAGTCATTATTGAAATAAAGTAATCTTCAAAGTTTTTATATAGTTTTGAATCACCAATTTCTTTTAATAAACTAGCCACATATGAAGAAACTAAATTTCTTTCTTCTTCAGTCATTTGAACATCTAAAAAAGCTACTAAATAAGAATTAATAATATTCGAAATTGCATCACTATCTTTGTTAGCGTTTTCTAATTCATTTAGAATTGTGCTTATGATGTTTAATAAGCCGTTTTCTTTTGCTCTTTGCAATGCTGAAACGCTAAATGCAAAAGTACTTGATTTGTCATAGTTATTACCATTATCAACTAAATCATTAATTAATTGTTTTAATTGATTTATAACCATAGGACTATTGATTGATTTGTATATGTTTTTATATGTATCTTTCACATAGTCTTCTAAATTATTGAATTTAGGATTTAAAGCCAATATTTTGGCTTCTAAACCAGAATTCTTTAAGTAATTAGTTAATGGATGAATAACAGCATAATTGCCCAAGTTATCAAGTAGTTGGTTAACTAAACTGCTATCTTGGCTAAAAGTATCAATTGCAAGTGAGCCAAGAGCTTTAATATAATTTTTGCCCTCTTCATTTAATTCATTATGTTTATTAGCTGAGATGTTATCTAGCAATTTAAGAATTGAATCGCGGTATTCAGGTTTTAAAATATTGTTTAAATTTTGAATACTAATTAGTTCTTCAATTTTTATTAATTTTAAACCTAGATATTCAAAACCTTTTTTATATTTGCCATAATCAATAGAAGCATCATTTGGTTTGAAACTAATTAGTGCAAAGAAAATTTTATTACCTTCATCTAATTGAATTTTGTCAAAAATTAATTTTTGAACTACTTCATTTAGAACATTTCCTATTGCTAATTTTTTATTAAATTTTTTGGTTTCTGAAATAGCTTGTATTATTAAATTAAATATTTCAGTGTTGTATTTAAAATCTTTTAGATTTAAAATTAAATGTTTAATGAAGTATCTAATATCGTCTAATTTAGCATCTTCAATTTGATGATGTGACTTTAAATTATTCATAATGTTATCTAAAAGAATATTAAAGTCACTTTCGTTTCTTGACAATCAAGAAATTAAAGATTGTGCAAAATCCATTGTTTCTTTTTTAGTACTATCAATAATTTCAGCAACAAAATTTTCAATAGTTTCGTGGCTAAAGAATTTTTCAATGTCTTCTAGACCAACTTCAATTACTTTATTTGTTAAATTATTCAAATGAGCTAAAACATCACTATCATCCTTAGCTTTAGTTCATATATTTGCTAAACTTTCTGGTAAAAATGACTTAGCCAAGTTGTTTGAAAGTACCACATTAGCTAAAATTGGAAGATTATGTTTTAAAAACTTCTTATTTTCTTCATTTGATACAAATTCTTTTGTAAATACATCTTTAGCAATGTTGTATGAATTTTGTTTATTTCTTAAGTTCTTAATAAAGATTTCTCTTATTTCTTTAATTTTAATTGTTTCATAAGATTTTTTTGTTAGCAGTTCTGAAGCTTCAATATTTGCTTCTTTTAAAACTACATTTAAATGTTTTGAATCTAATACTTGATTGATTAGTCTAATGAAAACAGCCTTGTTTTCGTTGGTTACAACTAAGTTTAGTAATGTATTCAATCAGTCGTCTGAATTTTGTTCACTTAGACCTAAAAAACCAATAGTATCTTTAATTAGTTTTTTAATAGTTTCAGGATTACTTGTTTTTTGAACATTGAAAATTGATTTAAATTCAAGCAAGATCTTTCTTGAAAAAGAATTATTGTTTTCAGATTCAATAAGTTCTTTATTTTCATCTTCTTTTTCAAAAGGATACTCTTTTTTATGTGTTTCCACATTTAAGCCACCAAAACCAATAATTTCAGTTTTGATATCACTTGCTTTAGCTTTAAAATCTATAGCAATTGAGTGCTCAGATTTTGGTTCTTTTTTGTCAGTTTTAAATAATTTGTCATATTCTGGTGCAGAAATTGACATTTTGATAAATATATCTTGAGCTAATTTTTTATAAGCTTTATTTGATGGGAAAACACTCAATAAATCAGAAGAAAAATCTTTTGAATTTTGAGCAATGTAATTTTCATTAATAATGCCATAATAATTAATTTTAGCTTCTTTGGCCACATTTTTAATTGTGTCATTAAGCTTAGAAGTTATGTCATAAAACATTTTAGTATTATCTTTTTGAGATCTAATTAAAGAAAAATGAAGCAATGGTGGAATGTAACCTACTAAGTTAATATTTATTTTTGAATTCAGTTTTCTAATTTCTTTAATAATTTCAAAATAGTTATCTTCTAGTTTTTTTATTCTAACCAATGAAACTTTATTAAACTCATTTAAAGCTTGTTTAAATTCATTTTCATCTTTGTATTGCTTGAATAATAAGTTAAGAATTTCATTCTTTTTAAATACATCATTAAAACCAATTGATAGTGTTAGTAGATTAGATTCCTTAATGGCTTTAATAAGTTTTTTATTATCATAATTTTGAGTATCACCAAACAACTGTTTAATTCTTAGTTGGTTTTTGTCACTTAATTCCTTATTAAATTTTATAAGTGAATCAAAACTTGATTTTTTATTTTTTTGACTTAACAAATACAATCAATCTTCTGATGTTGATTGTTGTAGACCATAATTTTCATAACTTTTTAATTTTGTTTGTTCATCATTTAAAATTGAAATTGCATTTGCTAAATATGAAGCATAAGAAATTCCAATAATTTTATTGTTTTTCAGTTCATTATTAGTTTCTGAATTAAAACTATTATTATTACCAATGGCATAATCATCACCAATGGCTACATATTTAACATCGCCTTTAACAACTTCTTGTTTTGTGTTAGAAATAATTCTTCTTTTTTTCTTAGTTTTGACACAAGAAATTGCAATAATTGGAGTACTAAATAAAATTGCTAATGGTGCAACAAGACCAGCAATTTTTTTAATTCCTTTTTTTGTTTTCATAAAAACCTCCTTAACCAATTGAAACATCTTCATAAATGTATTGGTAGTATTCAGGCATAGGTTTAGCGCGCCCGAAAATTTTAATGGTTTGTGGTATGCCAAATTGTCCAATGATCATAATGAATATTAAACTCAATTTACCCACGACATGCAAATTACTTACTGAACTAGTTAGTCCTGTAGTTAGTCCTGTATTTCCAAAAGCTGAACAAGCTTCGAAAATTACAAAAATAAGTGGATAATTTGTGTTGTTAGGCATCTTTGTATCACCTGGAAGGGTAGCATATGAAGCAATTGTTACCACTAAAATTAAAAGTATTGCTATGGCAAAAACGTTAACTGCTTTAATTAAGGTTTCCTTGCCTATTTGTCTTTTGAAAGCATTAATTCTTTTTCGTTGTGACATCATAGTTATAACGCTTAAAAATATTACAGCCACAGTGGTATTACGGATACCTCCTGCTGTTGATACTGGTGAAAAACCAATAAACATTAGAACACTATGAATTAGAATTGTCGATTGTGAAAAATTATAATAATTGACTGTTGAAAATCCGGCTGATCTAGTGGATGACACTTGGAAATATAAAGCAAAAATTTTATCACCTGTATTTCCATAGGCACTTTGATTTCAAAAACTATAATTGGATTTTGCAGAATATTCTAGTGCCAAGCTCAAACTAAAACCTAATAATGTAGTAACTAAATAAGTAATAATTGTAAATTTAGTAAACAATTGGAATCTATGACTTAGTTCATTCTTTTTAGTACTTTGAATTTTTTTTCATATGTCATAAATAACTGGAAAACCAATTCCACCAATTAAAAACACAATTATTGTAATAGTTTGAAATGCATAATCCTTGTAAAATGGTTGCAAACTCTTATTTCCGAATAAATCAAAACCTGCATTATTTATTGTACTAATAGCATGAAAAACTCCAAATTTTAGTGCTTGACCAAAGTTTTTATATGGATTTTTGGCAGGGTCCATAATAACTCTTGGATCAAATTCCATTTTATTAGCCTTAGGACTAAATTCTGAAGCACTAACAAAATTAGGATTCTTAGTAAAATACAAAAGCATTGTAAAAATAAATGAAGCAATTACAGTAATTATAATTAAAAAAGAAATGGCAATTTTAATCATTTTCCTAGTTTCAGTAACAGTAATTGAGCCTCTTTCAGTTTGAGAAACCATACTACTAAATAAGCTAGATTTCATTCCTAATATTGATTGAAATATATAAACCTTAAAGGTAAATATTCCAATCCCACCGACGACTATGCTTAAAGCAATTAAAAATTGTCCAAAACCATTAAAAGTTTCTGATATTACTAATGGACTTAAACCCGTATCACTAAATGCAGAAGTTGATATAAAAAGCGCATCAATATACTTAACTGGTTTATCTATTAGCTTGTTTTGACTAGCTTGTCAGAAAAGTAATAATGATATTAATATGGTAAATAAAACATAAATAATGAAAATATATCTCACAGCACCAACTTTGCGCAAGAACCTTAAAATAACATTATTTTTTTTAGGTTGCCCTGTTTTATTTTTCATGTGTTAAATTATAGAACAAAAATAAAAAAATATTATTTATATAATATTGGCTAAAAAAAGCACTAATTTTTAACCTAAAAATAGGCTAAAAATATTAATTTATATTGTTAATTTTATTAAATAGTATAATTTTGAATGTTAAAAATTTAATCCTAATATCTAAGGAGTAAAGGCTATGAGATTATTTAAAAAAACTAGGGAAATTTGCATTATTGGTATTGGCCGTTTTGGTCAATCAATAGTGCAAAAACTGCTATCAGATAAGGAAAATAATATTAGATTGGTCTTAATTGATCAAGAAGAAAAACACTTATTACAATTTAAAGATGAAGTAGACAATATTTATGTAGCAGATTGTGCCGATCGTAAAACATTAGAGTCTATAAATGTGAAGGATTTTGATGTTGTTATAGTAGCTTCATCTGACAATATTGAAATTGTTGCAGCATTGTTAGAAATCGGTGTAAAAACTATTATTGCTCGGGCATCAAACTCTAGACACTCAAGAGTTTTAAGGCAAATCGGTGTTAATTGAATTGTTTCTCCTGAAGAAGAAGCTGGCAAGAAAACAGCAATTTTGGTTTCAGATCCTACTTTAACACGTTTTTCAGAAAGCATTGTTCAAATTCAAGATGAGTTTGTAAGTACAACAATTTATATAACTAACCCTGAAGTTTTTAATAAAAAAATTAGTGAATTAGGATTAAGGAATAAATATGAAGTATCAGTATCACTAATTACTCGAAATTCAAAAGTCTTTTTACCTAGCGGTGATTTTGAGATCTTAGAAGGTGATTTATTAACATTTATAGGTAAATTAAATGACATAATTCGTGTAACAGAATTTTGTACTAAAATGTCTAAAAACAAGGAGAAAAAGAATGAATAATGAAATAACAAAAAACTTATTAAACAAATTTGAAAAAGCATATGAATCAAACATTGCAAATAAAGTAATAGAAAATGCAATTTTTAAAAACGGACTATCAAAAAGTTCATTAAATAATGAAGTAATCAAAAAACATAACTTTATTTTTTCACATGAAACTAAAGTAGGAAATATAACTAACCAAAAACAAAGTGGTAGATGTTGAATTTTTGCTGGACTTAATTCAATTAGAACAAAATTAATGCAAGATTTAAATGTTGAATCAATTGAATTGTCTCAAAACTATTTACACTTCTATGACAAACTAGAAAAAGCAAATTACTACTTAGAATGAATGATTAAAGAAGGTCTAAAACTTGATAATGAAGATAGATTATTCCGTTCATTTAATGATAATCCTGTTTCAGATGGTGGATATTGAGAATGATTTGTTAATTTAGTTAATAAATATGGAATTGTAACAAAAGATGCCATGAATGAATCATTTAGCTCAGAATCAACAAATGAAATGGTTACACAAATTAACTGAAGATTAAAAGCATATACAGCAAGAATGAAACAAACTTTTGCAAAAACTAACGATTTAGAACAAGTTAATTCTCTAAAAGAACAAGCTCTTCAAGATGTTTTTACAATTCTATGTAAATCATTGGGTAAACCCCCTAAATCATTTAGATTTGAATACATGGATAAAGATAAAAAATATCAATCTTTAGAAGAAATGAGCCCATTATATTTTTATAAGAAATATGTTGGTTCATATGTTGAAGATAAAATCGATTTAGTATCTGATCCAAGACAAAAATATGATTATAATTCTTTCATTATTTCTCCATTAGTAAACAACATGGTTGGAGGACAACCTTTAACAATGTTAAATGTTGATATTGAAACCATGAAAAAAGTAATGATTGACCAAATTAAAGCTGGTGAACCTGTTTGATTTGGATGTGATGTTTCGACATTTTCTAACTCAGATGGAATCATGGATTCAGATTTATATAATTATGATGTTACATTGAGTCAAACACCTGAATTTTCTAAAGCAGAGCAATTTGAATCTCGTGCTTCTGTAATATCACATGCAATGAACATGGTAGGTGTTAATTTAGATTCAAATGGTAAACCTGTGAATTGAAAAGTTGAAAATAGCTGAGGAAGTGATAGAGGAAATAAAGGATTTTGATCAATGAGTGACCAATGATTTAGTGATTTTAATTATATGGCTATTGTTGATAAAAAGTACCTATCAAAAGAACTTTCAGAAGCAAATTCAAAGCCAAAAATAGAAATATCAATTTTTGACCCTTTATCATAATCTAGGACAATAAATTATTTAATTTAAGTGCAAAAATTAGCACTTATTTTTTATTTTTCATATCTCAATTATAAATAATTTATAATTAATACATTATTTACTAAGGAGAGGCATGATTTCTGTTGATTTAAGCAAAATTAGGCGCTTTAAAAAAATGTCAAAAAGAGCAATCAATAGAATTCTCCACCCAAAGGAAATTTTTGAATTTGAATTATTAGATAAGCAAAAACAAATGCTTTTTTTAGCAACACGTTGAGCAATAAAAGAATGTTTGTTTAAAATTGATAATTCGCTTTTTGAATATAACAAAATTCAAATTACAAAAACCAAAGCAGGTAAATATATATATGATGATTTTCAATTATCAACTACCAATGAAGATGGCTATGTAGTTGCAGTAGCACTTAAATTAAGTTAGGGAGAATACTATAATGAAACTAAAAACACGAAAATTTTTAAGAATAATACCACTATTACACAACATTAACTTGCTAAGATCAAAAGCAAGCAGAAACAGAAGAATGCCAGAGTATTATAAATTTGCTGAAAAGCAACACTTTATTCACAAATATGGTTCTAATATTTTAAGACACTTGAATATTGAAGTTCAAGTAGAAGGTTTTGAAAATATTCCTAATGGACCTTGTTTATTAACACCAAATCATTCTACTTATTTAGATCCCTTAATTATCATGTCTTCTTTATGAAATCATGGTGATGGTTCAAAAACATCTAAATTTGGGACTTTTGTTGCTAGGTCGGAAGCAAAAAGCAAAAAAACAATTTATAGAATTAGTGAATTGATTGATACTTTTTACATTGATTTAGCTAAACCTAAAGAAACAATGGCAGTTTTAAAAGAGTTTGGGCAATATGTTAAAAGAAATCAAACTTGTGGAATTGTTTTTCCAGAAGGAACAAGAACCAAAGATGGTAAACTAAACAATTTTAATGCAGGAGTATTTTTATTAGCACAATCATCTTATATTCCCGTTGTGCCTGTAACAATTAATAATGCAGCTAATGCCTTAGATAACAACAGAGATGGCAAATTGGTCGTAAATGTTAAATTTCATTCAGTTATTAAACCACAACAGTTTCAAACATTAGACAAAAAAGATTTTGCCAAATGAGTGCAAGAAATAGTTGCCAAAGATTATGTCGACCAAATTATTAGATCAAATGAAACAATTAAAAATGCTTATACAAAAAGAAAACAAAAGGTAAATTAATATGGATGAAATAAAAAAACCTGTAGTTAATGAGATTTCTTTTGAAGAACACGAAGAAACAAAACCTACATTAGATGAAAATCAAGATAAGCACATTTTTAGATTAGCTAATTTTGATGGTCCATTGGATTTATTGGTAACTTTAATTAAAGACAAAAATATTAGCATTTTTGAAGTTGATTTATATGACTTGGCAACACAATATTTGGAAATAATTAAGCATATAGAATCATACGAAATTGACATTGCTTCTGAATATTTAGTTATGGCAGCTACATTGTTGCAACTGAAAGCGCGTATGTTATTACAAGACCCTGAAGTAGAAGAAGAAATTAAGCAAGAAAAAAAGCGTTTATTAGAACAAATTGCTGAATATGAAAAATTCAAAGAGATTTCCATCTTATTGCGTGAACAAGAAGAAAAAAGACAAAAACTATATTCAAAAGAACCTGAGGAAACTGAAGGTTTCGAAAGAGAATTAGACACTTCCATTCTTGATGGGCATTCTAATAGTTCTAAATTGGTAGTTACACTAAGAAAAATGTTTGAAAGAACATATTCTGAATTAGTTAGAAATATTACTATTTCCACAATTGCAGTAAGTCCAGAGGAACAAAAACAAAGAATTATAGAAATGTTTAAACATAAAGATAGCTTATCGTTTATTGAAGTGTTTCATGTTCCTACTATAGGTCATTTTGTAATCACTCTATTAGCTGTTTTGGATTTAGCTAGGCAACAAATATTAGTAATGGAACAACTCGAAGATGAAGGAACAATCACATTTAAAAAAGGAATAGAATATGAAAAATAAAATAATTGAAGCACTATTATTTGTTCAAGGTAGTGAAGGTGTTAGTTCGGAACAAATAAAAGATGTATTTAAACTAAATACAGTTCAAGAAGGAAGAAAACTTCTAAAGGACTTTAGACAATATTTTAATAATTTGGATCGTGGAATTAAAGTATATGAATTCAATGATGTGTATAAGTTTTTAACTGTTGAAATGGCTAAAGAATACATAACAGAGTTGGTGACTATTGTTCGTAAACAAAGATTATCTAATGCAGCCATTGAAGTAGCTGGAATTGTTGCTTATAAGCAACCTGTAACACGTTCGATTATTTCAAATATTAGAGGTGTAGCTAGTGATGGGATTGTAGCTAGTTTATTAGAAAAAGGAATTATTGAAGAAGTAGGTGTTGCTTCTACACCTGGTAATCCTATTCTTTATGGCATTACTAATAAATTTTATGATTATTTTAGAATTAAAACCTTAGCGGAATTACCACCATTTCCCGAATTCAGTCGCTATTCAGATGTTGAAGAAGAAATGGATGACAAAGAATTTAATTTATTTGATTCACAAAGAAGTGATACAAATAATGATGGTGTTCTAATTGGGGAAGAAGATTTCGATGAATAAATTTAAAGCCAAAAAAGATGATGTTGGCAGAATTTTATTTAAATATGTCCTAAAAGTTTGTGATAATGTACCAAAATCAAGAGTTGAAAAACTATTTCGTGAAAAAGACATTAAAGTTAATAATGTGCGAACAAATGATAAGCAATACAAATTACAACTAGGTGATGAAATAACCATTTATGGTATATCAGAAGTTTCTAAAACCCAGAAGCAAAATTCAGCTTCAATTAATTTTAGACTGATTTATGAAGATAAAAATCTACTCATTATAGATAAAGCTAAAAATATTGCAATGCATTCTGAAGAAAATTGCTTAGATGACCAAGTACATAAGTATTTGAATTTCAAAAAAACTTCTTCATTTGTGCCTTCATCAATTGGTAGATTAGACAAAAAAACCAGTGGAATAGTTGCATATGCCAAAAACTATAAAGCACTTGTAGTATTTGATGAATGTCAAAATAATTTTGAAAGAGTCTATCAATTTGTTTCTGATTTTAATCAAAACAAGCTTGATATTACTGTTAGATTAGAAAAAGATATAAAAAATGAAAAAATGCGTGTAAATCCAGATTTTGGAATTAAAGCAAGAACCATTTTTTATAAAGATGGCAATCGAAATTATGCACAAATTATAACTGGTAAAAAACATCAAATCAGAGCAACTCTTGAGTACTTAAAATGTCCCATATTAGGAGACACTAAATATGGCGGTCAAAAAGCCAAGAGATTATATTTACATTCATATTCAATTAAGTTTTTAGGTTTACCAGAAGAATTTAGCGAATATAATGACCAAATTTTTATATCTCATCCAAAATGATAGGAGTTTCATATGACAGATCAAAAACTGAAAGAATTAGCAAGTAATTTAATGTTAGAACCAACTGAAGAAATATTAATTATGGCTAGAAATTTACTAGCATCAATCGATAAAGAATTAAAAGATTTGGACGAATATAATTTAGATGATATAAAACCTCTTTCTCACATTAATGAAAAACCAGTATCTTTTTTAAATTTGAGAGGTGATGAAGTTAATCATGAAACAAAAATATCACGTGAAGAATTGCTAAATAACGCTTCAACAACAGCAAACAATTTAGTTACTATGAAGAAGGTAATTGATGAAAAATAATAAAATTGAAGTAGTTATTAAAAAACTACAGCAAGATAACAACAATGCTGTTTCGCATATCTTTAAAGAAGCAAAATTAAAAACAAATGGTTTATTAGCGAATACTCTTTTTACAACCAAAGACAATTATGCAGACAAAAATATAGTTTGCAAAGCTTCAAGCAAATTTTTAGAAAATTTTAGACCTAATTATAAATCTACAGTAATTAGGTTATTAGAAGAAGCCGGTTCAACCTGTGTTGCTCGTGTTAACCTTGATGAATTAGCTTTAGGTGGTTCAGGTGAATATTCAGCTTATGGTTTAATCAAGAATCCTTTAAATAATTCTTATCTAGTAGGTGGTTCTTCTTCGGGTTCAGCAGCCACTTTATATGATGATTTAGATTTTGCCATTGGTTCAGATACGGGCGATTCTGTCAGAAAACCAGCTTCAAATATTGGAAAAATAGGCTTTAAACCTTCGTATGGAGCCATAAGTAGATATGGCTTATTTGCTTTTGCTACTTCGCTTGACACAGTTGCTTATTTTGGTCACACCATTCAAGATATTATTAAAATTTCATCTATTTTATATAAACCAGATTTCCAAAAAGATATGACTTCTATTGACTTAAGTTTTAATTTATCAGACATCAAAGAAAATAAACCCAAAAAAGTTGCTTATTTAGATTGTTTTGATAAACTAAATCCTTCTATTGCAAAATCATATAAAAATCTTTTGGATAAATTAAAAAAAGAAGGTGTACAGTTAATTAAAATAGATGAAGATTTAAAAATGTTACATGCTATTGATGTTGTTTACAAGGTTATTGCCTTTTCAGAAGCTTCATCAAATTTAGCTAATTTAACAGGAGTTCATTTTGGTAGTCGAATTGAAGGCAAAAACTGAAGTGATTCATATATAAAATCTAGATCTAATAATTTAGGTAAAATGGTGCAATCTAGATTAATACTTGGCTCATATTTTTTAGAACAAGATAATCAAATAAAATATTTTGTTAAAGCTAAAAAAATGCGCCGTGTGCTAAGTGGTTATTTTAGTAATATTCATAACATGGCTGATGTTTTTATATATCCAGCTTCAAATGATATTGCTCCTAGAATTAATGAAAAACCTAAATACAAATCATATTTAGATTATATTCTAACTTATGCTAATCTTGTTGGCAATCCTTCTTTGACAATGAAATTAGGTGTTGATGAAAAAACCCATATGCCTTTTAATATTGCTATAGACACTAAAATTAATACTGATACTAAACTGTTTAGTCATGCTTTATATTTAGAAAAATTATTAGGAGAAAATAATGAATAAGTGACAACTAGTAATTGGTATTGAAATACATCTAGAACTAAACACAAAAACTAAGATGTTTTCAGCTGCACCAAATTTATATACTAATGAAGCAAATATTAATGTCTCGCACATTGATTTAGCTTATCCTGGTAGTTTACCGCTAGTTAATAAAGAAGCCATTATTAAAGCAATCAAATTAGCTAAAGCCCTAAATATGGAAATTGATCAAAAAATAAGATTTGATCGTAAAAATTATTTTTATCCTGATTTAACTAAAGGTTATCAAATAACACAACAATTTAATCCTATTGGCAAAAACGGAATTATTAATATTAAAGTTGATGATACTTGAAAACAAATAGCAATTGAACGTATTCATTTAGAAGAAGATACTGCTAAATCAATGCATGAAGGCAATTTAACTTATTTAAATTACAATCGTGCAGGAGTACCATTAATTGAAATAGTTTCAAAACCAGTAATGCATTCTGCTAAAGAAGCATCTGCTTATGTTGAAGCCATAAGACAAACAGCACTTGCTTTAAATATTTCGGATGCCAAAATGAATGAAGGTAGCTTAAGAGTTGATTTAAATATTTCTTTAAAACAAGCAGCTGATACTAAACTAGGTACAAAAGTGGAAATAAAAAACTTAAATTCTGTATCGAATGTTGAAAAAGCTATCAATTATGAGTTCCAAGAACAAATTAAGATTCTTGAAAATAATCAAAGTGTTCAACAACAAACAAAAAGATTTGATGAAGCTAGTGAAAAAACAGTTGTTATGCGTTCAAAATCTGATTCTATTGATTATAAATACTTTCCTGATCCAAACATCCCTTATATTGATTTGCCTAAAGAAATTATCGATTCAATTGAAATTGAAGAATTACCTTTTGAAAGGGAAAAAAGATACATCTCATTAGGACTTAATCAAGTGCAAATATCGCAACTAATAAATAATGTTGCATATGCCAATTTTGTTGATAGCATAAGTACCAGTGATTTCAAAAAAAACGTTAATATCTTTTTTTCAGAATTTGTTTCTTTTTTAAATTCAGAACAATTAGATTTAAATCAATTGAATTTAAATCAAGAAGATAAAAACAACTTTTTCCAATGAATATTAGATGGAAAAATAAATAAAAAAGATATAAAGTTAGTTCTTAAAAAACACATTGAAAACCCTAAACAGACTTTAAAATCAATAATAGAAATTAATAATTTATTCATTAAAACTACAAATCTATCATTAGATAGTATAATTCAAGAAATTTTTAATGAAAACCCTAACCTAAAGGATGAATTTAAAAATAATCCCAATAGAGCATCTAAATTTATGACAGGACAAGTTATGAAAAAAACGATGGGAAAAGCAAATATAAATGAATTAAATCAAAAAATGAAGGAGTTATATGAGGCGTAAAAAGAAAGACACCTTACAAACAGGTTGAGGTAGTAACAATGATGATAATGATCAAAATAAGAAAGAAAATTATCATTCATTATCTTCTAAACAGATAGTTAAAAATAAAAATAAACAAAACATTTTTGAAAAGGTACTTAAATGAATAATTTACGGTATTTTGTTTATTGCGATACCTAATTATTTAAAAGGTTCTAAAACAAAAGGTAAGGAAATTGTTAATTCAGCATATTCAAAAATAAATTCAAATGAGTTTGCTTTTGTTCCTGCTGGTTATGCAATGTATTTGTTTTTATCATTTATACCAACTCTTGGTTTAGTTGTCGGAATAGCTGGTGCTATTAATCCTGAACTAGAAGTTATTATAAAAGTTGTTATTTTAGGACAACTAATACCTGGTATTAAAGAAGTTATACCAACTTTTTCTAGTGTTTGAACAAGTGCCGGAGGAGTAACAGCATTTATTTTGTTAACTCTATCTATTTTATGATTAGGCTCAAAAGGATATGCAAAATTCATTTTTTCATTTGATGCTCTATATGAACATAAATCACCTAATTTAATTTGAAAAACAAGAATAAAAGGTTTTGTAACTAGTGTATTTATTACTTGTGTTTTAACAGTTTTATTACTTTCTACTTCTTCATTTTTAAACTTTATTTTAGATAAAGGCTTTAGCCAACAAGCCATTACAGGAGCTAAAGAGATAGAATTAAGTGACTTACGTTGAGAATTTCAATTAATTTTTTGATTACCAACTGTAATTTTTCTACCATTTATTACTTATGTAGCTTTTCTATTATTTTTTAAATTTGAACCAAACTTCAAATTAAAATTTGCTCATGTAAATCCTGGTTCATTAATCGCTGCTATTCCAACTTCATTTTATATTTTAATTTTTGGATCATTAACATCATTAATTGATTATAAAAAGTTTGGAGTTGTAGCTTCATTTATGTACATAATTTTGTTATTAAGTGTTATGGCATATTTTATATATAGTGGAGTAATTGTTAATTCAAGTTTTTATAAAACTTTCATTAACTTACCAACAATTGAAAAAACAAGCATTTTTAGACGTAACAGAAAAATATAGTTTAAGTTTATTTAATAACAATTTTTATAGTTAAACATATAATATATATGTTATAAAGGAGAAAAATGGACTCGAAAATGCCCGGAGGTCTAACGCATTATTTACATTGGCTTAGATCTCAAACTAATATATCATATCGAAAATGAAACCCAAAAAGAATAGCTTTTGTGGGTGTTTTGATTGCTATATCAGTTGTCTTCTTTTTAATCTCAGTTAGAATTTTACCCATCAGTGCGCTGCCAGCATTTAAGTTTAGTTTCATTGGTTTACCAATTAAAATAACTGGATTTATTTTTGGACCAGTTGTAGGTTTTATAACTGGAATTTTGGCTGATTTTATTTCATTTGCTTTAGTGCCAACTTACTATAACTTTCTTTATACATTGGCAGTTGCTGTTGCTGGTTTTATTCCAGGAATAGCAGCATATTATTTCTTTAATATGAACGAGTTATTTTTCTCTAAGAATTATCGTATTTTTAAATACAAACAAAGAGTTGAATTCTTTAAGATTCAATTTGCTGAAGCTTTAGCAAAAGGCAATTCACAAGATTTACAATACTTTTCTGAAAAAATTGCTTTTTATGAAGTAAAAATAATTGTTTTAGAAACAAAGAAAAAACCTACGGCAATGGTTAACTTTTCATTTATTTCCACTGTTGTTTTATTAGCTATACAAATATTCATTATAATTGCTATATTTTCAAAATTAGATAGTTCGATTTTTGAACATAACCGTTTTATAAAAAATCGTAATTTTTATTTAATATTAACAACTTCTGGATTTATTGGAATGGTTGTTTTTGTTGTTGTATATAGATTATTATTACGTAAAAAATATCAAACCTTTATTGAGGTTATGGCAATAATAAGTTTTTGTGCTGTTTTGGAATTAGTTAATACTGTATTATTAGCCTGAGCAGATACGTCCACGCTTAAAACAGATTTTTGAGTTAACTTTACAGCTCAAACATTAACTAGTCCTATTAAAATATTTTTTAACTTAGCTATTATTTTAGCTACTTATAAAGTTGTATCTTCTTTGGTTAGATCAAAAGAAGGCGACAGGTTCTAATGAAAGACAAAAAAATAACTGCACTTAGACTTATTAATTTAAAGAAAATTATTCGCCAAAATGATGGTGGTTTTTTTCATTATAAGCCCCTAATTCATGAAACAAATTTATCATTAAATAAAAGTTCAATTTTAGGAATCTTAGGTGGAAACCAAAGTGAAACCACCGCCATGCTTTTTAAACTATTAATTGATAATAAAATAAATCCTTATAGATATCAAGGGTATATTGAATATAAACTTGAAGACCAAGAAGAGTTTAGTTCAATTGCTAATGATATTGAATATCGGAAAAATATATCATATGGCTTTAATGATGAAAGTTTATTTAAAGCCAAAACAAAAGAAACAGTATTTTCATATTTAGAAAAATATATAAGAGGCAATGAAGTTATTGCTTCTTTAACTAATATTTTTAACAACAACTGAACAAATATTTATCAAGATTCTAGATTTCATTTAGGACTTAATTATTTCAAAATAAATTTAAATTTACAGCAAGATATTAGACCATTAATTCAAAATTTAAAAAATAAATTAGATGAAATTTATATCAAAAATATTAGAAGTTTCAAATTAGATGAAAAACTTCAGGCAATTCAAGAAATTAACACTTTAATTAGAAAAATCATTGAAAAAATTCAATATAATGAAAAAGAATTTTTTATTTTTTTAGAAAAAACAATTGAAAATTACAATAGTGGCAAATCTTTATTGCAATATAAAGAATACAAGCAAGCCAAAAAAGTATATTTGGAAGTATTTAGCCGTAAAAACCAAATTAAGTCAAGAGCAAACACTAATTCGCTTTTTAACCGTATAAAAAGAGCTTTTCAAAAAGCTAAAATTAAGTTTTCTAAAAAAATAGAAATTAAAAAATATTATTTGAAACTGCAAAAGAACTTCGAGCAAGAAATCAAGTTTACTAGATATGAATTATCTAAACATTTACGAAATGAAGCATTCTTACATCATTTTCTACGTTATTATCTTGCAAAAATCTATTACAAGTTTATTAAAAAATACCACTCACAAATTGTATCTTTAGATAAAACTGCTTTTATAAATTTTGTTCAAGATATGAACAACCTAAAGGATTCAATGATTTTTGAGATTCAAAGCTCAGTTGATTCTAATAAATCAAATGCAAACATAAAAAGAAGAGTAAAAGTACTTGAAAATTCAATGTTTTCTAAAAATTCAAAGATTTATCTAGATCGTTTCAAGTATTTTAAAGAAGATGAAGATAAAAAAATAACCAAAGAAGTTTTATTAAAAGATATTAATTTAAATAATACCACTGATAATTTAATCGATGTATCGCAACTAAAGCAATATGAATATGATTATTTAGAAAAACAAGCTGAGTATCATTGAAATATTGATACAGAGGGTAAAAAAGTAAAATCTGAAGCTAAAAAATACTTTCATGAATCTTCCCCAATCTTTTGAGAAAACAAAGGTAATTTAAAATATATCAAGCAAAGAATTTTAAGACTCTTAAAAGATATCTTTTATAATGATCCTTCTCAATTTAAGGAATTAAAAGAACTTAATTCTTCATTAATGAAACCTTTTACAAAGGCAGTATATGATTTAGATGAACTAAATAGATTGTTGTTTAATTTATTTAACCAATATTTTGAATTCAAAGAATTTATTGAAAATTCAAATAATAAAAAAGCAGACCTGTTTTTTGAGTTGGTTTTAAAATCAAGTATTTATAAAATATTAACCAACTCTGATATTTCTTTAGATAAACTAACCATGAATTTATCTTATTTAACAGAAGAAGAAAAGGTAAGATTAGAGTTTCAAAAAATGCTAATAAATAAACCTAGTTTAGTAATTTTAGGACCTAACATAAATAGACTTAAAAAAGAGCTTCAATTTGACATCATTAATCAACTAAATTCATACATTTTAGATAATCAAGGATTAGCTATTTATTTCCTTGAAGATATTTCAATTGCCAAAAAATTTACAAGTGATATATATATTATTAATGACACCAGAGTTATTGAACAAGGTAAAACCAAAAAAGTTCTAGAAAATCCAATAAATCCATTATTAAAATTAATGTTAAATGAAATTAAACCTAATGATGGCATTTATTTGGATTATATTAAAAATTTAAAAAACTTGAGAAATATATCTCGTTATGAAATTGATGATGATCATTTTGTTTGATGTAAGTGAGATGAATTATTTAAATGACTAACAGTAGACCAAATTCAAAATGAACAACTAAAGAAACTATTTAAAGTCGAATCAACTGTAAAAGTTAAAAATAAAGAATCACTTGATCAAAGTAATTTTAATGATATCGGACTTATTGATTATAGTGATATGGCTAAAAATAATAGAAAGGATAGGACAATGGATAAAACTTTCAATCATATTATTGTAGAAGAAGGAAGAAACCAAAAATGAATAGACATGAAAGCATTCATTAATCATGATTTATCCAAAGAACCTTTTACAATTATTTTACCACCACCAAATGTAACTGGCAAATTGCATATAGGACATGCTTTGGACACTTATATTGCTGATACTATTATTAGATACAAAAAACTAAAAGGGTATGACGTTATGTGAGTTCCTGGCAAAGATCATGCAGGAATAGCAACCCAAGCCGTTGTTGAAAAACATTTAGCAACACAAGGAACGGATAAATATAAATTAGGACGAGACAAGTTCATTAAAGAAATTTGAAAATGAAAACAAGTTTATTCTGAAAATATTAATAAACAATGAGCAAAGCTTGGTCTAGCTTTAGATTATAGTGCTGAAAGATTTACTTTTGATGATGAAGCTAATGAAGCGGTTATGAAAGCATTTATTGATTTATATAATGAAGGATTGATATATCGTGATACTAAACCAATAAGTTGAGATACTAAGCTAAAAACTGCGTTATCTAATATTGAAGTTATACCAACTGAAGTAAAACAAAAAATGTATTATATTAAATATCCAATTAAAGATTCTAGCCAATATTTAATTGTTGCCACCACAAGACCTGAAACAATGTTTTCAGACGTTGCTTTAGCGCTTAATCCCCTGGATCCAAGATTTAGTATTTTAAAAGACTCATTAATAGTACATCCATTAACAAAAAGAGAAATTCCTATTGTTTCAGATGACAAAATAGATTTAAAATTTGGAACAGGAATTATGAAAGTTTCAGCTCATGCTACTGATGATATCGATATTATCAAAAAATATAATCTATTAATTAATGAATGTATTGATGATGAAGGTAAGATGAATTCATTAGCAGGTGCTTTAGAAGGTGTAGACCGTTTTGAAGCAAGAGAACTAGTTGTTAAGTTATTAGAAAAAAATGGTTATATTTCTAAAACTGAAAACATTGTTTCTAATGTTGGTTATAGTGAAAGATCTAAAGAACCAATCGAAATACTTGTTAAAAAACAATGATTTGTTAGAATGCAAGGATTATCAGAAGACTTACTAAGACATTTAAGTAGCACAAATGGTATTAAAATTAGACCTAAAAGATTTGAGGATAATCTAGTTAAATGAATGGAAAATATTCATGATTGAACTATAAGTAGACAAATTTGATGAGGGCATAGAATTCCGGCTTGATATAAAGATGACCAAGTTTTAGTTCAAAAAAACAGCCCTGGCGAAGGCTGAGAACAAGAAACTGATGTTTTGGATACTTGATTTAGCTCTGGACTAGCCCCATTTATGTTTTTAGGTTGACCTCAAAATAGTGCTAGAATTAAAAGATATTATCCAACTAATTTATTAGTTACAGCTTATGATATTCTTTTCTTTTGAGTATCAAGAATGTATTTCCAAGGCCTACATTTTATGCATGAAAAACCATTTGAAGAACTACTATTACATGGAATTGTAAGAGATTCAAAAGGTAAAAAAATGTCTAAATCATTAGGTAATGGAATTGATCCGATTGAAGTAATAGGAGAATATGGTTCAGATGTACTAAAAATGGCCTTAGTATTCAATACTAGCCCAGGTCAGGATTTAAATTTTGGTCAAGAAAAAATTAAGGCATCAAGACTATTTTTAAATAAGTTTTGAAATATTGCAAGATTGATATCTCCATTACCAGTAAATCTAGCTGAAAAAATAGATTTTAGTCTTTTAGATAAATATGATAAATGAATCTTAGATGAATTTAATTTCATGACAACCAACATTGATTTAGCAATGAAAAATTATGAATTTAGCATTGTATATAAACATATATATGATTTTATAATCAATAAATTTTCATCTTGATATTTAGAGTTTTTAAAATTCAAGAAAAATGATTACTTTATTCATTATTTATTTAGAGATATTTTAATTGTCTTGCACCCTTATATGCCTTTTTTAACTGATTATTTATTTGAAACTATATATAATGAAGAAATATTAGAAACCGATTTAAATAAATACTCTATTGAAGAAGAATATAAAACCAATACAATTGATAATTTAATAGAATTGATTACGTTGTTAAGAAAATACCGTGAAGAAAAACAAATTTCTAAATCAAATATTCTAGAATATTCAATTAAAGATATAAAACTAAGTGAATCACAACACACAATTGTTTCAAAATTAGCTAATTTTATTTGAAAAGAAAATGAAGATTTTTCAATTAAATCATCTTTTGGTGAAATATTTATTTGTCAAAGAAAAGAAGATAGAGAATCAGAGATTTTGGAGCTTAAAAAATTAATCGCTAATACGATGAAAGAAATTGAATTTAACGAAAAATATATTAATAATCCAGATTTCATAGCTAAAGCTAAACCAGAAATGATTAGTCAAAAACAAGCAAAATTAGAGCAGCATAAAAAGAACTTAGAGTTTTATAAAAAACAATTAGAGCAAAAAAATAAATAATAATTTAAGCAGCCATTTCATTGAATTGGCTTGCTTTTTAAACTTTATTCTATTGCCAGTTAACAATTTATTTATAATTAATACAATATGAAAAAAAATGACAAAAACAAAATAATGCAAGAACAAAAAGTAATTCGACGGGCTAAAGTAAAACAATCTTTATTACGCTTTGGTTCAATGTATCGAATTAAAAATACAAATATTCAAATACTTCTAACTATTTTAATCGGTTTATTATTTGGAACTACTCAATATTTCTTTATTCAAATAACTGGATTATATGAAATGGGCATAGCAGCAATATGTCAAGCCATAGCTAGATTTACTAATTATTTTTTAGTTGTTGGTAGTGTTGCTAGTGCTAATATTGTTTATAATTTGATATTTTGATTGCTCAATTTATTTGCTAATATACCTCTTTTTGTTTTATCATATAAAAAAATTTCTAAGAAATTTGCAATCTTAACAATCATATTTATGGTGGCAGTTTCAATTTCAGGATTAATAGTAAGTAATATTCCTGGAACTTCACAGTTAATGATCTTTGGTGGTAATAATGCAGATACACTACCAATAGGCAAAGCTATTCACAATTCAGGATTTGTATCAGAACATGGACTTTTAACATGACTAAACATTAAACCAAGTGGATATGCGATATTCTTTTATGCATTAGTTTGAGGCGCTTTGCAAGGCATATTTACTTGATTGTTATTAATAATTGATGGATGTTCTGGTGGATTTGATATGTTAAGTGTATACCTATCACACAAGAAATACAAAGATGTTGGTGGAATACTTATGATGCTACACTTAGTTTCATTTTTAATAGCTAACTTCTTTGGTAGTTATATGCCCTTTGCTTTACAAGAAAAAAATTGAAATTTACAAAATTACTTTTCTCCTTCATTTGTAGCTGGCTTATTTATGGTTCTATTTAACGGTTGATTATTATCAATTCTATTTCCTAAGTTCAAAATGGTTAAAGTAGAAGTTATAAGTTCAAAATTAGAATTGATTTTAGAAAATATAAATAGTCTAACAACACATAAATTTCAAACAAGTATTCATAATTTCATCGGTGGCTATTCCAAAGCGGAACAAAAATCTCTAGTAGTGGTTTGTATGTTCCTTGATGCTGCAATTTTAAATGATATTATCACTAAACACGACCCCAATGCTCTGGTTGTTGTAACAGAGCTTAAAAAAGTAGATGGTTATATATTTGTAACTCATTAAAAAACAGATTAATTTTAAATTAAGTTAAAAAAAGTTAACACATGATGATTGCTGTTAACTTTTTATATCTCAGTTTTTTAGTTCTTTATTAATGTAATTTTTTAATTAGAAAAGCAATTTTTTGTTTTATGCTATTTAATTGATATTTATCTAGTAATTCAATTGCTTCTTCACTAAGGTTTAAATTATAAATAGAAGTTGAATCTAATGATAAATTAGGTATATCAAAATTGGTTACTAATCTTGCTATTTTCTGGTCTCTAAAAGCAAGATCCTTATATTCTTCAAATTTTTGGGCAATATTAGGTTTAAGCTTATCTAGATTGGCATAAATATTATCTAATGTTTTATATTCATACAATAATTTGGCCGCTGATTTAGGACCTATTCCTTTAATACCAAAGAAATTATCACTACTATCACCGACAATTGCCTTATAATCAACAACCTGTCAAGGTTCAAATTCATATATGTCTGAAAAATTGTATGCATTAAGAATAATAATATTATTTTTATATTTTTTAATTATGCTTGTATTTTTATCTATTAGTTGATTTAGGTCTTGGTCAGCTGAAAAAATTAATTTATAGTTATCTGGATACTGACTACAAACTTTAGCAACTATATCATCAGCTTCAAAACCTTCAATTTCATAATGAAAAATATTAATTAATGCCAATAATTCTTTAATTATCTTAACTTGATCATAAAACTCTTGTGGAGTTTTGGCTCTACCATCTTTATATTGTTCATAGATTTGGTGCCTAAAGGTTTTACCTTTGGCATCAAACGCTACTAAAACATTAGTAGTTCTATGTTCCATTATTAGGGTAAATAAAGTCTTAAAAAAAACTAAAATTGTTCCAGTAGAAAAACCTTCATCATTGCTAAGTGCCACAGCACTATTATTTATTGCAAAAAAAGATCGATAGGCTAAATATGTGCCATCCACTATTAGTATTCTTTCTTTCATTATTTAAGCACCTTTCAATCTTTTAAATTAATTATGTTGTCATCTCGTTTAACGAATTTAATCTTAACTATTTTATCTTTTAAATTAGATAAATCCATATCTTTTAAATATGAAAAAGCAACTACTTGATAACTAGAGTCTTGAAAATCAAGCTTTTGATAACTTCTATTCCTTTTATCTGTTCCAAAATTATAGTTTATACATTTAACTACCATAATGTATTCATTATTTAATCTAGCATCAATTAATCTTAAACCATCTATTTCATATTTTGAAGTAGGATAATAATTATATGATTGGCCCAGTATATCAATTTCTTGTTGTTGAAGTAATTCTTCATCATCTTCATAAATGTTTTCTGGTTCAAAATTAATAATTTTATTCATAATTTGGCTGGCATTAATTTGAATATTTTGTTTAATAAAAATAGTTGAATCAGACTTAGGATCAATTTCTGAAAGCATTGTTTTTTGACTTAAATTAAAATCTCTAAAAGCGCCAGATTTAATTAAGAGTTCTAATGTGGCTTTTCCAAGTGATTTAATTTGTGATAAACAGAATATACAATGTAAGAAATTCTTATATGTTCCATTGGCTTGTCTATTTTGTTCAATTAATTTTATTATTTCTGGCCCTATACCTTTAATTAAACTTAAAGGTAAAACAATTTTATTATCATGAATTGCTGCATTTGCACAAGATAGATTAATATTAGGACTAATTATGCCAATGTGCATTTTTTTAGCTTCATTTACATATTTAGAAATAGTTGTTTGAGCACCATTTGCAGAACTAATACATGAAGTAAAAAATTCAAGTGGATAGTTAGCTTTCAAATAAGCCATTTTAAATGTAAGCATAGCATAAGCTATAGCATGTGATTTATTAAAGCCATAATCAGCAAATTTAGAAATGTTTTTAAAAATTTCTTTAGCTGTTTTTAAATCATATTTATTTTGAATAGCCTTAGATATAAATTGCTCTTCAATAGCTTCCATTTCACTGGACTTTTTCTTTGAAATAATTCTTCGCAACAGATCTGCTTCTTCGAAACTCATGTTAGCTACTTTTTGAACAATTTCCATGATTTGTTCTTGATATACAATTATTCCATAAGTAGGTGCCACTATTTTGTCATATTCTTTTGAAACTAATGGCACAGGTTCTATTTTTTGCTTACGATCTGAAAATGTTTTTAAATGAGAAATAGGTCCAGGACGGTTAATGGAAATAATTGTTGCAATATCTTCAAAAGAATCAACCTTAATTTTTTTAAGTGCCTTAATCATGATTGGGCTTTCTACTTGAAAAATTCCAGCAGTATTGCCATTAGATAATAATTCAAAAGTTTTTTGGTCATTACAATCAATTTGCTCTCAATTAATTTTTAAACTATATTTATTTTCAATATTGCTTTCAATTTCCTTAATGGTGGTTAGAGTTTTAAGGCCTAAAATATCCATTTTAATTAATCCATAATTTTCCAAAAATTCCATACTAACTTGGGTTTGTTGAATATTATCATCAGTCTTATAAGTGGGAACCGATTTAATTATTTTTTCTGAACTAATAACAATTCCAGCAGCATGTGTTCCACTTTGGCGATAAAAACCAGATATTTTTGATGTTTCTTCTACAATTTTATCTTTGAAAGTAGAATCATCCGGTTTTAGCTGAGCTAATTCTTTTACTAAACTAATATTTTTAATCAATTCTTCTTGAAGTGAAATATCATTTTGAGAAATCAGTTTAGAAATTTTATTAATTTTATTTGGTTCTATTTCATATGCTCTTAGTACATCACGAATTGCTGATTTTTTACCTAATGTTGAAAATGTCACGATGTTAGCAACCTTATCATAACCATACTTATCAACAAGATATTTAATTATCAGATCTCTTTTATCATCTTGGACATCGACATCAATATCTGGCATGTTGATTCGTTTTGGATTTAAAAATCTTTCAAAAATAAGATTATATTTAATGGGATCTATTTCAGTAATACCCAATAAATAACTAACTAATGATCCGGCAGCAGAACCTCTTCCAGGACCTATTGATATATTATTATTTTTAGCTCAACTAATTCAGTCTTGCATAATTAAAAAATAATCTTCAAATTTTAAGTTTGTTATTATTGAATATTCATGTACTAATCTTTTTTGATAAATCTCATTTCATTTTACCGGACCTAAACTTTTGATTTTTTGAGATATAAGTTTTTTTAGATAGTCTTTTGAGCTAAGACCCTCAGGATTTGAGAATTTAGCCAAACTATAATTTTTATATTCAATTGGAAAATATAATGATTTTACAAGCTCATTAGTCTTATTTATTAAACTTATTATTGATATATCATTTGAATCTAAATTAAAATTCAAAGATTCTTCAATAATAATTTTTTGATCTTGAGAGTTCATTTTTTTTAATAATTGTAAAATTGAATAATCTCCATAGTTTAAAGCATTAAATTTATTAAAAATAACGAAATTGAAAGCACTTAATTGGTTTTTGTATTCTCCAAGTTCACTTGAAGATAAACCAATAAAATAATTAGGTTTATTAATATATTTTCCAGTTTGCTTAAAATAACTATTATGCGGGTGTTCAATAAAAATAATATCTGGGTATTCTTGGATACATTTTTGTATATCTAATTGTTCATTTGATAATAACTTATATGAAATAACTTTTAATTCTTCAAAAGCTTTTTGATTTTTAGCAAATAAATTGTAATCAAAAACTAAATTATCTATTTTAGTGCTTATTTCTAGCCCAAAAACAGGTTTTATACCCACTTCTTGGCATTTTTTATTAGCTTCAGCTAAACTAAAAAAGTTATTTTTTTCACTAAAAATAAGGTATTCTGCTTTATCTTCAACAGCTTTTTTTATTGCATTATCTACGGTAATTGTGCTTTCTAAAAAAGAAAAAGTTGTATTTAAATGTAGGTTAAATAATTTCATATTTTAATTATAAATAAATAATAATTTAATATATTAATAACGCAAAAAACTCCGCTTTTTTGGTGTGGAATTTTGTTTTCTAAATTAAGCGTTTTTTAGTCAAATATCAGTTTATATCTTAATCTTTGTTGAATATTTTAAAAAATCGTTTTTTTGTTAACAAAACGGCCTGAAAAAACTAAAAATATTGACAATTTTATGTAGAAAACTCGATTTTTTTTATAAAAAATTCTAAATCTAAATTGTAAACGCACTTTTGATTTGTTAACAAAATTGACAAAACTTTTTAATTTTCTAAAAAATATAAAAAATGAGACTTTCTATTGGTTTAGTCTCATACAATTATGTTTAGCAAATTTAAAAAACCAGAGGAGGCTAAGATGAATCAAATTAAATTTTTTGTTGATAGTTTTGAAGATATCACATCTAAAGATTTAGTTAATATTAGAACATTTTATTCTCCTATTATTGGTTTAGATGGTATTAGCCTTTATCACCATTTTTATGATCTATATAATTTAAATAGAACCAAAAAATATGATTTAACAGAAACTTCAGAATTTTTGGTTTTAGATTTAAATAATTTAATAAATGCTCGTCATAAATTAGAAGCAATAGGCTTACTAAAAACTTTTCAAGATTTGGAAGGTAATTTATTAATTAAACTAAATAAACCATTAAATGCTAATGAGATAGCTAAAAATGAATTAGTTTCAGAATTGTTAATTTCTAAATTGGGAGAAAACAAATATTTGAATCTTATTAAAAATAATGCAGCATACTTTCATGATGCTTCACAAATGAATGATGTATCTAAAAAGTTTTTTGATATGTTTGATAAAAATCAAGTTTTTTTTAAAAATCAAAACTGTTTAGATTTTATGATAAATGACGAATCTCACATGATTAATAATCTAAATTCTGCTGAATATATTCATTTTTTAACTAAAAAAGAATTAAGTCCAAGTCAATTGCTAATGTTAAAAAGAATTAGAGCTTTGAAATTCGATGATGTAGCAATCAATTATTTTATTCGTTATTCAGTTAATATAAACAATTCAATAGTATGTAGTTATATTGAAAAAATTGCACTTGATTTTGCTAAAAAAAGAATTTTTGATTCTTCTTTAATCGATAGCGAACTATCGGAAGCTATGCAATTTAAAAATAAAAATAATATAATAACTAAAACAAGCCAAAAAAGAACTTGGGATTTTTCAGATTACAGTGAAGATGGTTTAAGTTGAGACGATTAGAAGGGAGGTAAAGCTATGGCTGATGATATTAAGCAAATGGAATTTGGTGAATATGAGACTTTAAAAGATAGTGTAGATAAACTAACCGAAGAAGTTTTATCAAAAGATTTTATTAAACAAGAAATTGAGAGACTAAGCTTAAGCGAGGAACAAATTAAAAAAGGAATGATTGTTTTACAAAGGTATCATGACTATCTTGAAAAACATCAAAAAAAACCACAATACGAGCTTATTGTTGATAAGTATGGACTTTTAGCTGAAAAATATGATTCAGATTCTGATTTTGTTAAATTCCAAAAAATAAATAATTTTAAATTAACTAATATTACCCCTCTTGATCATTTAGTAATCAAATACTTTGAAATGGATACTAATCCCAAAGTATTTTCTGCATCCAAAATAATTTTTAAAGATTTTATTGAACATTTAGTGGAAACGGAAGAAAACAACAAAATTAAAAGTATTTTAAATGATTCCATGAAAGAAGGGAGTTTGGTAAATAATTTATGATTCTTTAGTATAGATAATAAAAATGCAGACATGTTTATCAAATATATTGCAATTTACAATGCTATAAAATTTGATAAAACAGTAGCAATAATTAATGCCAATGACCTCCAAAGACATCTAAAAATGTCAAAAGAAGAAAGAAACAATGTATTGTTCAACTTAGCTAAAGTTGATATTTTGAGTATTTATAATGTTTCATTTGGAAAAAAGGAAGAATGATTTTTAGAATTTTTATTAGAAGTATTTGATGCAAGAATAAAAAACCAAAAACCTGTTTTAATTTCTTCTACTAAAGAAATAACCAGTATTAAAAATGAAATATTAATAAAGTATTATTACAATAATAGTAAAATTAATGATATTGAAAGAACTTTTAAAGGTTTTATCAGAAATGAATTCTTAAAAATTGTCATAAATAATTAAAAAAACACCTAATTTAGCAATAAATTGTCAAAACAATAATTTAATGTATTATAATATAGACTATATTCCAAAAATATATTAACATGCTACCCACAAGCATGTTTATTTTTTAAAGACCCAATTTTAAGTTTCTATAAAAGAAAATATTTTAATAATTAAGATAGTATGAGTCCCTTCAATCAGAAAGCCATTTAAATGTTTTTTCTAGTAATTTATCCTAAAAAATCAGCTATAAAATACAAACAATAATTAGCCATAAACAATATTTAGTTTTAATAGTAATTTTGTTGGAAATAAAACAAAATATCGTATAATTTACATGCGATTACAAATATCTGTTGCCACCATAGCCAAACGTTTAAGGCATAGGTCTGCAACACCTTGATTACCGGTTAGAATCCGGTTGGTGGCTCCATTTTATATGCGCCCGTAGCTCAATTGGACAGAGTGTTTGGTTACGGCCCAAAAGGTTGCGGGTTCGACTCCTGCCGGGCGCGCCATATCGTAATAATCGTTGATTAACCTCTTATTAATTTAAGAGGTTTTTTTGTTGTTTAAAAAAAGGCTGCAAACCCTGCAAGCCTTATTTTTTTTGAAAAGTATTTAGTTAAGATTATTTTTAGACTTTTAATAGACTTTTTCCAGTCATTTCAGTTGGTTTATCTATTTCAAGATATTCTAGTATCGTCGGAGCTACATCGCAAAGCGAGCCATCTAGCAGTTTTATATTTTTATCACTAGAAATAAACATAACTGGATTTGTTGTATGTTTTGTTGCAGGCATACCATTTTTATCTTCTGTTAATTCAGCATTACCATGATCGGCAGTAATAAATCAAGTTATATCATTTCGATTTTTAATTAATTCTAGTATTCTGGCAAATTGAGTGTCTAAAAATTCAATTGCTTTAATTGTAGCTTTTAAATTACCAGTGTGACCAACCATGTCAGGATTTGCATAATTCATAATCACAAAATCGATTTTGTCTATATTATCAATTAATTGATCAGTGATTTCCTTAGCTGACATATGAGGATAATCTGCAAAAGAATTCGCTTTAATACTATCAACTAGAATTCGGCTTTCATTTTGATATTCTATATCGTTGCCACCATCCATAAAAAACGTTACATGGGCATATTTTTGAGTTTCCGCTAGTCTAAGTTGTTTTAAATTATTTATTTCTAAAACTTTACCAATTGGATTTGTTACTTTCATTTCTTCAAAAGCAACTAGTGAATCTATTCCTTCATATTTCATTAAAGAACAGAAATTACTAATTTTAATCTTGTTTTTAGGCTTATATTCAAATAGTTGTGAATCTAATATTAAATGGCTTAACTGCCTTGCTCTATCTGGTCTAAAGTTAAAAAATATAACATTATCATTCTCTTTTAAAAATAACCCATCTTTGGCCTGTGCCGGAACAAAAAATTCATCATAAATATCTAACGCATACTGTTTATTAATGTATTGGTCAATATTTTCAAAAATATTTTGAGACTTACCTAATATGGCCTCAAGTGCTAATTCATTTCTTTCAAATATTTGGTCTCTATCCATTGCAAAAAATCTACCAGATAAACTTGAAATTTTATAGCCAAAATTTTTAGTCATTTGTTTTAATGTTTCTAGTGAACTAAATATAGATTGTGGCCTAACATCTCTTCCATCTCCAAAAATGTGCACTGACACATTTTTTAAACCTTTTTGATTAGCTAATTTAAGTATTTCAAAAAGATGGTTATCATATGAATGAACTCCCCCATCACTTAATAAACCTAATAGATGCAAAGTTCTATTATTTTTAAGACTGTCATCTATCATAAAGTTTAAAGCTTTATTATTTGCAAAATTATTATTAATAATTTCTTGATTGATAAGAGATAGTCCTGTATAAACAATCCTGCCTGCGCCAATATTTAAATGACCAACTTCTGAATTACCTATTTGATTTTTAGGTAGCCCAACAAATTCGCCAGAAGCTTGAAGCACAGAATTTGAATACTCTTTGAATAGCAAATCAAAAGTAGGATGCTTAGCTTGTGCGTAAGCATTTCCTTGTGATTCATTTCTAAGGCCTAGGCCATCTATTATTGTTAGAATTATTTTTTTATGATTTTTTTTCATTTGACTCCTCAATAATTAAATTTAATTTCTACTAATAAATTATAGAGTTATATCAATAATATCCTTATAAATGAGTACAAAATCAATAAAATTACCTTTAGAATCAATAAATGTTATAAAATTTAAATACGTAACATGTTTTTTGAGTGTTACGAAAAATTTTAAATTTTTATAAAAATGTAAAATTACATTAATTTTTAATTAATAAATTAATAAAAAAGGAATTAGTAAATTATGACTCCAAAAACAAAAAAAGCCTTACTTATTTCCGGAATTACATTGGGTGGAGTGGCAGTCGTAGCTGGACTACCACTAATGGCCTGAGGAATACAACAAGGAATATACAATAAAACAAGAGGCTATGTTAAAGATTTTGAAAACAAAGAAGATGAAGTTAAAGATAAATTTAAATCACAATCTGAAGACATAAATAATAAAAGCGACGAATTGAATCAATTAAAAGATCAATACAAAGATGTTGCTAAAGAAAAAGGTGAAACTTCTGCAGAAGCTAAAGCAATTGCTGACAATATAAAAGTAAAAGAAAAAGCTTTAGCAGAAGCAAAAGATAAATATCAATTTGAAGTTGATAAAGAACTTTTCCCATTTCTTAGAAAAATAGCTGAAAAGGGAAACCCTAATGCAAATCCAAAAGTAAAAGACTTAACTGCTAAATATGTACTAGCATCTTATAGAAAATTCCAATTAGATGCTGCTAAAAAACAAACAGAAGCAGATTTTGAATTCCCTTCAAAAGAAGATGTTAAAAAAATTGTTGCTTTTTACGATGAATATATCCAACAATTTAGCGCAATTAACAAAGCTAATTTAGATGTAACATCAACTGCTTGAGTAAGTGGATTAAAATATGAATGAGAAATTGCTAAAACTGTTTACAATTCACATTCTCGTTTAATTGGTGCTTATTTAGGTTGAGGATTAGCATATTCATATCCTGCTAACGCATTTTATGAAACAATTAATTTAATAAAAGGTGATCAAGCTGAAAAAGTTCACAATAACTTAAAAGAAGGAATTGAATTAGGAGTTGTTTTATCAAAAGTTGTAATTAAAATGAATATTGCTTCAATTTTAGCAAGACAATATGCAACTGAACTAAAAACATTCGTAAATGGATCTGACAGTGAAAAAACTGTACTTTCAATAATTGAAGGATCAGCAATGGATGCTAAAACTAAAGCATTTCACAAGTTCTATGTTTCTGAATACTATGCAGCTTCAAAACATGGTGCAGGTGAAGACATCGCTGAACTAAAAGTTTACAAAACAAATGATTCAATTAAAGAAGTTGAAAACACAATAGAAATTTTAGACAGTGGAACAACTAAAAAAGTTTACGGTTTAGGTTTAACTGAAAAAGATTTAAATGCTAAAAATGTTGGTATAGGTCACATGCCAGCTAAAAAAGATGACTTAACATACGGCAAGAAACTTTATGATTCTATTTTAAAAACATCAACAACTTCAAACGATTCAGCTCAAACAGTTTATAATTCTGGATATAAAACAGCTTCAGTTGCTAAAGAAAATATGCAAAAAATAGCAGATAAAGTTGCTGAATTAATTACAGGCAAAAAAAATGGTTGATGAAATCCTCAAGTAACTTACGACGAGGATGGATTAGGTTCTAAAGAAGCAACCAAAACGAGATTATTAATCCGTAAAGAAACCGGTAAAGCTGATTTAGACAACTTTAACAAATGACTAAACCAAGAAAAATTCTTCTTTGGTCGTGAAGATTCTACTTACTATAGCACAGAGAAAAAAGGTGAATTGGATAGTGATGCAAACCTTAAAAATGCTAGAAAAATATTAAAAGACAAAGGTTATGAAACTCAATTAAAAGGTAAAAATGATAAACACGGTTCAATTACTAAAGATCAATATTACTACGGTGCACTAGAAGCATTTAAAGGGTACTACCAATTTAGAGATACAACAATTGAAGAAGGATACTCATATTTTGCAAATCAAGTTCCAAAATATGGAATTACCACATATGATAAATCTAGATCTAGTGTTGCAGGTGTAGGTGCTTATAATTCATCAGAACACGTAGGCGATGGTACAACAGGAGCATTTGTATTTAATGCCGATCCATATTACTCATTACCTAAATGATCAGTTACATCATTTGCAAACCATGAAAGTGTAATGGGACACCATAATCAAATATATTATGCAAAAGAATTTTTAAAAACTATAAACGGTGAAACAATCGGTGATATATTTGATTACACTTCATATGTTGAAGGTTGAGCTTTATTTGCTGAATGATTTGGTATTGAAGCAGGTCTATATGGCACACCGGATTTTGAAAACGAAGATTACTATGCACTACCATTAGATTTCAAAAAATCAAAAGGTATTACAAACTTTGTTAAAGCAGAAAAAGCAGAAGACGTAACCAATGAAGAAATTGAACAAATTAAAAAATTACATGGTGGAGTTTACTGAGAACTAATTGCAACTGAACAAGATATGGATGATAAAGAACGTACACTAAAAGCAGTTGAATTAGCAAACATGTTACAATACTATGGAGCACTAAATGAAGCTCAATTACGTAATATGAGACGTGCAATTGACCCTGCTTACCATGGTGATTTAGATAAACCACTTGCTGGCTTACCAGCAGGAGCATCAATTTCTGATGTTAGAAAATACATGAAAGCAAATTCAGCACTTGGAATTGGTGACATTACTTCAGAATCAAAACGTTACTTAAACCTACCAGGTCAAGCAACATCATATAACTCTGGTAAAGAACTAATGCTAGAACTATATGATAGAGTTCGTAAACATAAAGAATTATCAAGAAAAGACTTTATTGGCGATAAGAAAAATATACAAGAATTATTCAACGTATTTTTAGAAACAGGTGCTTTACCTCTAGAAACTTTAAAAGAAGTTGTAGAAAAATACTACGAATTATAATAATAAATAGACACAACCCAAAACAGGGTTGTGTTTTTAATGTTTTTTCTTAAAGTAGTTATTTATAAAACTACAATTAATTCAATTTTGTAAAAATTTATACAACTAAATTCAGAAGTTACTATTCTTTATGGTAATTTTCAATTTTTATTCATTTATTATATCTATATTATTTTTTTAAAAACATATTAGTTTTAGAATTTATTAAATATAATTTAATACTAATGAAAAATAAAATATATAAGTACTTAGCCATTGGTGATTCTATATCACAAGGCTTTAATTCCAAAGTAGGATGTGGAACAGCAGGTTATAAAAATAGCAAAGAATTTGCCATGGGTAATTCTTATGCTGATTATTTCATGGAATTCTATTTAGATTATGTAATACATAGATACAATGATAATTGACAAGAACATTGAAATAATATTGAAATGGAAAATATTTCAGCTTCAACCCTGCGTATATCAGATCTAAATAGTTTAATGAATGGGACTCTAAATCCTAGTGTTTTAAATGTTGCAGAAATTAATGATGAACTACAACAAAGAGCAAATCTTGAACCAACACAAAATTTTTGGACTTCTGATGTTAATCAAACTGAGCAAGAAAGATTTAATTATTTATCTAAAAAGCTTATTGGCAGAATCAAAGGAGCTGATTTTTTAAGTATATCAATAGGTGGTAATGAATTTCAAAGCTCATATCCATTTATTAAATTTAGAGACCTAGTTTTAGAAAAAAACTTATATAGACAAAAAGAAATTAAAGAGGAAATATTAGATTCTCTGCAAAAAACAACAGCGAAAATTCAAAGTGAATTAGATGCTTTTATAAAAAGCATTAAGCAAATTAATGATAAATTAAAAATTACTTTAGTTACATACACTCCTCCATTTTTACATTATTATTTGCGATATGAAAAATTTCTAAGATCGAAAAACCCAGAAATATATAACGATTTTTTTAAATCTAATTTATCTATTTTTGAATCAATTTTTAAAAATGTAGCCTTAGATAATAAATGTATTTATGTTAAAAGTTTTAATTACAAAAAGTGATTTAAAAATTCACACATTTTAGCTGAAAACGTAATTGATGTTCATCCAACCGAACTAGGTTATCAAGAGATGGCAAAAAAACTCTTTATAGCTTTTTTAGAAAACAAGTGTTTATATAATGAAATAGATAAAAAGTACTTAAATAAAATATCCAAATTTAGAATTAGATACTCTAAAAAGATTTCTGATAGAAATAAAAACTATGTGGATAAAAAATTATTTCACTTTGGCCCTAAACAAAATAAAATAGTTAATATTCTTGCAGTTTGATGTAATCAAAAAAACGATCTTCAAAACCCTTATTTTACACTTCTAAAAAGAAGTGTCCATGAGGGAATAGCAAAAGAAACAATCATAAAAAGAGAACAATATACTTCACTATTTTCTATTCTTTCTGACCAAATGATGTTTATATTAGGTTATTTTGATAAGAAATCTAAAAGATATGACTTTTTTAAAAACAAATTTATAACTAATGACAACATTCTTAAATTTTTGGTTTCAGCATTAGAATCGGAATCAATTCTAAAATTCTTATCACTGGCTGAAAGCGAGAATTTAAAGAATCCTAAAATTGCAATAACTAAATATATAGAAAATGTATTAAATAATAATCGCCAAGCCATATATGATATTTTCTTTGAAATAATTAATGATAAAGAGTATTTTTACAATCTTCTTCAAGAATTTTTTGATTCAACTATTAGCGATTGAAAAAATGGTTATTTTTGGCTAACAATTTCTAAACCATTAAGACATTTATTAAATATATGTTTTAAAGATACTAGATTAATTAATTCTTTTAAAGCCTTATTTGAACGATTTTTAATTTCTATAAAAGAAAATAACAATGCATCCAATTTTTTTAAAGCATTTCTAGAAAAAGAATTTGAAACTTTGTCAAATATAATTGAAATAAGTTTATATAACATATATTCATTTTATAAGGATGACAAGCAAGCGGCAGTAAACATTATTATTGAATTGCTAAATATTAAGGCATCAAACTTAAAATATAAAAATTGAAAATCACTAGAAAAAACAGTTGCAAGAATTATGAAAAATATCACTAAAAAGAAATTTACTAAATTCTTAGCAAAAATTCTAATTAAAACAATTATCAATTTAAAAACTAAAATCAATTTAAGATCTTCATTTAAGAAAACAGTTTTTTTAAGAATTGCTAAAAGTTTTGTTAGACAAATACTAAAACATCCATTCAATAAAAATGCTTATATTTTAATCATTATTTTAAGCCAACTACTAAAAATAAAAATAAAATCTGCATTAAAAATTTTTCACAAATAAATTAAGGAGTTATATATGTATGAATTAATTGAACCATATAAAAAAGGATATCTTAAAGTTAGCGGTATTCACACCATATATTATGAAGAAGTAGGGAATCCTCAAGGGCAACCAATTTTGTTTGTTCATGGAGGCCCTGGCGGAGGAATTTCAGAATCTAACCGTCAATATTTTGATCCAAAACATTATCGTATTATTCTTTTTGATCAAAGAGGTTGTGGCAAATCAACTCCTTCTGCTGAAATTAAAGAAAATACTACTATGAATTTGGTAAATGATATGGAAGCTTTAAGGAAAGAACTAAAAATAGATAACTGAATTTTATTTGGTGGTTCATGAGGATCGTGTTTAAGTTTAATATATGCAATAAACTATCCTCAATATGTAAAAGGGCTAATATTAAGAGGTGTTTTTTTAGGCAGATATGAAGATGACCAATATTTATATCAATCAGGTGCCTCGCATTACTTCCCAGAAGCCTATGAAGAATTCTCTTCTTTTATACCCCAAAATCTTAGAAATGATTTAATTAAAGCGTATGGCCAATATTTGAATAGTTTAGATTTAAATGTAGCTTACAAAGCTGCTTATCATTGAGCTAAATGAGAATTAGGCTTAATAACAATGAAGCCACTAGAAGATATTGAAATAATTTTAGAAAATAATAAAGCCAATTTAGAATTAGCTCGTCTTGAAAATTATTATTTTTTAAATCATTTGTTTTTAGATAATGACAATTATATTTTGGATAATGTTTCCAAAATTGAAAACATACCTACAATTATTATTCATGGCAGATATGATATGGATTGTAGACCAGAGGGTGCATATTTATTGCATAAAAACCTAAAAAAATCCAAAATAAATTTTGTTATAGCTGGTCATTCTTCAAAAGAAATAGAAATAGCCAATGCTTTAGTTGAGGCCACTGAAGAGTTCAAAAAACTTTAAATATTCTAGAATTTAGTCATATTTCAATATAAATATTGTTTTTCATATTATAATTTGTATTAATCAAAAAAGGAGTTAAAATGAATGATTACAAACTTGCTAAGACTACTATGAATTTAAATATTGCTATCACTGTAATGTCAGTAGTATTTATTCCTTTATTAGTTTTATGATCTATTGGTAGTCTTACAGCAGCAAGATACGGTGTCTTTACATATGGAATTGGTTTTATAGCGTTTTTCGGCATTTATGCTTTTGCTATAGTAGTAGTAGGTATTATAGCCTTAGTTTATAACATTATTGGAACAGTAAAAGCTTTTCAAGCAAATGAAACAACAATAGGAATTTTATTTTTATTAGGTATATTACTATTTGGAATTCTTGCCTTAATTGCGTCAATTATGTGATACAAGAAAACTAAATCAGATGATGGAATGACAAACTTTAATTCATACAAACCAGAACCTACACCACAAATTTAATTTAAATATAATTTAAATGGAATTTTAAATCGCTAACTTCTCATATATTTGAGAAGTTTTAATTTATCTTTTTTATTGCTATTAATTATGAATTTTAAGTATCATTATTAAATACTAAGACACGGAGAAAAAATGGATATATCAATAAAAAATGTAGCCAAAAGGCTTAATATAAATCAGCAACAAGTTAAAAACACTTTAGACCTGCTAAAAGAAGGGGCAACAATCCCCTTTATTTCACGTTATCGAAAAGAAGTTACAGGTGGTCTTGATGAAGAACAAGTATCTAAAATTAATGAATACTATGCATATGATGTTGAATTACAAAAACGAAAAGAATATGTAATTGAAATTCTTAAAGAAAAGAAACTTCTTGATGATGGAATAAAGCTCAAAATTGAAAATGCTATCACTAAGCAAGAAGTTGAAAATATTTACGAACCTTTTAAGGTTGGCAAAAAAACCAAGGCTTCTGAAGCTATTGCTTTAGGTTTAGGCCCTTTAGCGGAATTAATACTTACTAACAAAGATGAAAGTTTTAATGTATTTAATGAAGCAAAAAAATATATTAATGATGACACTTTAAAAACTGTAGGTGAAGTTTTAGTGCAAACAAAATACATTATCGCTCAAATAGTTTCGCAAGATATTACAGCAAGAGATTATATTAAAGACCAATTATATAATTACGGAACCATCGTAACAAAGAAAAAAAATACTGTTGATGAAAAAGAAATTTTTAAACAATACTATGATTATTCAGAAAAAGTAAAAACTATACCTAATCATCGTGTTTTAGCAATTTCTCGAGGTGAAGATAAAAAAATATTATCTTATACCATTGAATATAACATTAAGCCTTTGATATATTATTTAAATAACAAGTTTTTTGTTAATAAAAGAACAGCTAAAATCACAAACGAAGCCATTGAGGATTCATTAGATCGTTTAATTATCCCTTCAATAATTAGAGAAATTAAAACAGATTTATTTGAACGTGCTGAAAAAGAAGCAATCGAATTATTTTCAAACAATTTAGAATCATTATTATTGGCTCCAGCTACTAAAGATAAAAATATTATGTCGATAGACCCAGGCTATCTAAATGGTTGCAAGATTGTAATTTTAGATAAAAATGGAAATTACCAAGAAGGGTTTGTAATTTATCCTCACATCGCCAATAAAGATAAATTTATTCAAGCAGTTAAAACAACTCATGATATGTTAAATAAATACCCTATTGATTTAATAGTCATTGGTAATGGAACAGCAAGTCGTGAGACTGAAGAATGAGTTGACAAGTTACTAAAAGTCAGAAGAGAAAAAGGCCTAAGTTTAGATACTAAATATGCAATTGTTAGTGAAGTAGGTGCTTCAGTTTACTCTGCTTCAAAAATAGCACAGGAAGAATTTCCAAACTTAGAATTAGAATACCGTTCAGCTATCAATATAGGTAGAAAATTCCAAGACCCACTTAATGAATTGGTTAAAATTGATCCAAAATCTTTAGGTGTAGGACAATATCAACATGACGTTAACCAAAAAGAATTAGCTAAAAAACTAACATACAAAGTAGATAAAGTCGTAAACCTAGTAGGTGTTGATTTAAACACAGCAACTAAATTTATTTTGGAATATGTTTCTGGTTTGTCTAAAACAATTGCTCAAAATATAGTAGAACATAGAACAGAAAATGGGTTATTTAAATCAAGAAAAGAACTAAAAAAAGTTAAAGGTCTCGGGCCAAAAGCCTACGAACAATCTGTTGGTTTTTTAAGAATATATGATTCAAGCGAATTTTATGATCAAACAAATATCCACCCCGAATCTTATGATTTAGCAGATCAAATAGTTAACCTATTAAACATCAATCTAAAAAATATTGACAAAGACATTTTAATTTCAGCAGACCGCAAGGAAATTGCTAAACAATTAAATGCAAGCAACTATGATGTAGATCTAATAATTGATTCATTAATAGCACCTGGAAAAGATATAAGAGAAGACAAAGCTGGCTTCATAGTTAATGATAAGATCTTAAAATTTGAAGATATAAATGTAGGTCAAGAAATAATTGGTCAAGTTCAAAATATTACTAATTTTGGTGTATTTGCTTATATAGGTTTAAAAGAAAACGTTTTAATCCATATTAGCAATATGAAACAAAAAGATAATCAATTTATTAAGCATCCAAGTGAATTAGTATCTGTAGGAGATAATTTAAATATCAAAATTATTGACATTGATGCCAAGAATAATAAAATTCAAGGTAAAATTATTTGAAAATAAGATAACTATCTGTCAAATATTTATTTTAAATAAATAAACCTAAAATGTATTACAATTAATACATACTATTTTTAATTAAGATTAAAAAGGGTTGGCAATAGCCGATCCTTTTTGTGTCAATATATATAAAAAAAAGGAGTAAGAAATGAGCACCAAAGACACTATGAGTACACTAAAAGCAAACCAAATATTTGAAGCAATTTACAACGTTTCACAAATTAAAAAAATTGATGAAGACATTGTTATTGATTTATTTAAATCAGCAGTTGAACAAGTCATTGTTAGTCAATTCGATCCAGATGCAGATTTAGAATTTGATATTGATAAGAACCAAAAGAAATTTAGAGTTATAAATCATTCTAAAGTTGTAGTTTTAGATCCTGTTACTGATGATGAAATTGATAACTTTTGTCCATATATTGAAATAGCTCTAAAAGAAGCTAAGACTCTAAACTCTAAAGTTAAAGAGGGTGATTTAATTTCAGCTGAAATTGATTTTGAAAGATTTCAAAAGAAAGATTATCAAAAGATTCTAAATATTTTTAATCAACAAATTAGAGAACTAGAAAAGAAAATTACTTATGACAAATATCAATCTTTAATTGGAACTGTTGTTAAAGCTAGAATATCTAATATTTCTAAAGCTGGAACATTAATGGAATTAACTGATGGCACTCCAGCATATATGGCACCTTCAACTACAAACTTAAGATTACTAGCCAACCTAAAACCTGGTGATGTTTTAGACGTATATATTGAAGATGTTAAACCAGATTCTAAAAGTGCTCAAGTATTGGTATCATCAGTTGAATCTAAACTTATTGATAAATTATTCAAACAAGAAATTCCTGAGGTGGAACAAGGTTTTATAGAAATAGTTAAGGTTGTTCGTATTCCTGGAGAAAGAGCTAAAGTAGCAATTAGAAAAACAGAATTAGCACCTTTTGCTTTAGAAGAATTAGGCACTGTTATTGGTAAAAATTCACAAAGAATTGACACTATTTCAAATCAATTAAATGGTGAAAAAATAGATGTTGTATTATTCGATGAAAATCATAAAAAGTTTGTTATGAATGCTATAAGTCCTTCTAGAATAATTGATATTATTGAAAAGGAAGACTCACAAGAACAATTCCCTAGTTATGTAGTTGTAGTACCTAACTTTCATCACACACTGGCAATTGGTAAAAGAGGTCAAAACGTTAGATTAGCTTCAGAATTAACTAGATCTAGACTAGATATAATAAGCCAAGATCAAGCAGATAAGATGGGAATTCAATATACTTTTGAAAACTCTAATATTACTGAAGAAGAAGCTAAATTAAAATACGAAGGCAAAAGAATGAATTTATCTTCAACCACTCGTAGAAGATCTAGACAATCGAATAATGATTATCAAAATAATGTATTCAATATTGCGGAATTTGATGCTGATTTAGCTGAATTAAGACAAAAGGCTCAACAAACAGACGATATTTTGGAAAGACAATTATATGAATCAAATATCGATGATGAACTTGAAAAAGCATTATCAGAAATTCACCAAGATTTTATGAATGATGGCGATGATGATTATGATGTATATTCGGAAGACATTAAAAATAAAGTAAATAATAAATTCAATTCGGAAGAAGATTATGAAAGAATTACTTCAACTAAATTAAAAGACTTTAAGAAAGATGACGATTTAAGTGCTGGACTAGAAGATTTAGATCTAAGTGATTTAGATAATGAAGATTGATAAAAAATATTCACGTAAATCAATTGTAGATAACAAAATTTATCCAGTACAAGAATTAATAAGATTTGCCAAAATAGAAAATTCGATTTATTTTGACCCAGATATTAAACTAGGTGGTCGAGGAACATATTGTCTAAATTCTAATGAGCAAATTGAAATATTATTCAAAAAACGACTTTTAAATAAAGCTTTTAAGCAAAACATAAACAATGAGGTTTATGATAAATTAAGAAAAGAGGTGAGTATATGGCAAAATCAAAAAACTCAAAACGAACATCAAATGTAAGTAGCATTAAACAAAAACTAAACACAGTAGAAACAAAAATTCAAGACGGTGTTTTTATTTTTAGTGGGCCATTAACAATTTCAGAATTCAGTTTAAAAACCAAAAAATCATCTTCTGAAATATTGACATATTTCTTTAAAAAAGGAATTATGAAAACAATTAATTCAATTTTAAATGAAGAAGAAATTGCTGAATTATGTTTAAACTATGGATTGGACTTTAATAAAGAAGAAACAGTGGATGCTGAAAATCTCTTAGATAAATTAGAAATTATTGATGACCCAAATGATTTAGAAAAAAGACCTCCAATAGTAACAATCATGGGTCACGTTGACCATGGTAAAACTACATTGATGGATCAAATAAGAAAAAGTAATATTTTGGCTTCTGAATTTGGTGGTATTACTCAACATACTGGTGCGTATCAAGTGGAATATAATAATCAAAAGATCACTTTTTTAGACACACCTGGCCATGAAGCATTTACTGAAATGCGCTCAAGAGGTGCTAAAGTTACAGATATTGTTGTTATAGTTGTTGCAGCTGATGACGGTGTAAAACCTCAAACAGTTGAAGCTATAGATCATGCCAAAGCAGCAGGAGTACCAATTATTATTTTTGTTAATAAAATGGACAAACCTGATATTGATGTTGAAAAAATTAAATCTCAAATGAGTGAACATGACATAGTTTGTGAAGAATGGGGCGGACAAAACCAATTTATTTATGGTTCAGCTGCAAAAAACGATAATGTAGATAAATTATTAGAGGCTATATTTTTACAAGCAGATTTATTAGATTTAAAAGCTAATTTAAATCGTGATGCATTTGGAACTATAATCGAATCAAAAATTGATAAAGGCCGTGGTGCTGTGTCTACTATTATTGTTGAAAATGGAACACTAATGCCAAGAGATTTTATTATAGCTGGTGGTCAATATGGAAATATTAGAAGTCTTTTATCAATCGAAGGTAAACCACTTCAAAAAGCACTTCCTGGAACTCCATGTGTAATAACGGGTCTAAATAAAAACCCTCTTTCAGGTGATAGATTTATAGTTATTAGTGATGAAAAATTTGCTAAAAAGCTTGCTGATGAAAAACTATATATCGAAAAACAAAAAGAGTTAAATGAAAAGAATTCTTTTGTTGTCAAAGATGGTAAAAAAACACTAAATATAATAATTAAAACTGATGTTCAAGGTACAGCTGAAGCCATTAAACAAACCATTTCTAAGATTAATAATGAAGAAGTATCAATTAATGTTATTAGAGCTACTGCTGGTGAATTAACAAGAGCTGATTTATTATTAGCTGATACTTCAAATGCAAGAATTTATTTATTTAATATTTCAATGCCAAGTGATATTAAAAAAATGGCTGAATCAAAAGGAATAAAGGTTTTATCACACAATGTTATTTATAAAATTGTGGAAGAATTAGAATCAATTATTAAGAATTTAAAAGAACCTGTTTATGAAGAAAAACAAATAGGTCTTGCAACAATATTACAAATATTTTTCTATTCAAAAGTAGGAAATATAGCTGGTTGTAGAATGCTAGAAGGTCAAGCAAAAGAATTTTGTAAAGTTGAAGTTATAAGAAAAGGTAAAAGTATTTTTAAAGGAAACATTAGTTCTTTAAAAAGAGAAAAAAATGATGTTAAAATAGTTGAAAAAGGCTTCGATTTCGGCACACACGTTAAAGATTTTGATAAAATAGAAGTAGATGATGAATTAAAATTTTATGAGGATGTACTAGTTTAAATATGAACAGAATAAATCACGAAAGAAAAACACAATTATTACTAGAATTAGTTGGTAATAGCTTCTATGAATTAAAGGATTTTGATGTGACAAACATTGCTATAAATGATGTGATTTTATCAACAGATGGATCACATGCTAAAGTATTTATTACTTTATTTAAAGATAAAGAAAGATACTTTGAAAAAATAACAGCAATGACACCGTATATTCGCTCAGTGGTTGCTAAAAGCTGAAAATATAAAAAAATACCAGAGTTGGTTTTCATGATTGACACAGTAGAGCCAGCTGCTGCTAAAATTGAAAAAATTTTAAAAGAAATTAAATAATTTTTATGATTATTACTAAGTATGATGCCATTGTAATAGGTGGAGGTCATGCTGGAATTGAAGCTGCTTTTGCTTTAGCAAAAAGAAAATTTAATGTAGCCTTAATAACTTTAAATATTAACAAATTAGCTATGTTGCCTTGCAACCCTTCTATTGGTGGATCAGCCAAGGGTATAATTACCCGTGAAATTGATGCACTAGGAGGTGTACAAGGCATTTTTGCTGATCAAGCAATGATCCAAATTAAAATGCTTAATACTTCAAAAGGTCCTGCAGTTTGGTCTTTACGCGCTCAAATTGATAAAGATAAGTATTCCAAAATAATTTTAGATGCAATTAAAAAACAAAAAAATATAACCTTGATTGAAGATGAGGTTATAGATTTAGTTGTTGAAGACAATAACTGTTTAGGGGCTAAGACCTTAAAAAATGGTGATATATATTCGCATTCAACTATTATGACTACAGGCGTATACATGAACTCGAGAATTTTAAGAGGTTCAGATATACAAAACGATGGTCCTGATGGAGAAAAGAATAGTAGTGTACTGTCTAAGAATTTAGCCAAATATGGTTTTGAAATTCAAAGACTAAAAACCGGAACACCATGTCGAATTTATACAGATAGTATTGATTTTTCTAAAGTAGAACAAGAACAATTAGATAAAAGTGAACTACATTTTTCTAAGCATTCAAATATTACTCTTGATAAACAAACTTCTTGTTTTTTAACAAGAACAACCTCTAAAACTAAAGAAATTGTTTTAAATAATTTAAATAAAAGTTCATTATACTCAGGCATTATTACAGGAGTTGGTCCAAGATATTGTCCAAGTATTGAGGATAAAATAGTTAGATTTCAAGAAAAAGAAACACACCATGTATTTTTTGAACCTGAAACTTCAAAAGGCGACATTATGTATATAAATGGTCTATCAACTTCAATGCCAGTTGATGTTCAAGATCAAATGATTAAATCAATTCCAGGGCTTGAAGATGCTAGAGTTCAAAAATATGGTTATGCAATTGAATATGATGCAATTAATCCCGTTCAACTTTATAAATCTTTAGAATCTAAAGTTTTAAGTAATTTCTATTCAGCAGGTCAACCAAATGGAACCAGTGGCTATGAAGAAGCAGCAGCTCAAGGACTAATAGCTGGAATAAATGCTGCTAATAAAATGGAAGGTATGAGTTCTATTGAAATTAAAAGATCAGATGCTTATATAGGGGTTTTGATAGATGATATTGTAACTAAAGGAACATTTGAACCATACCGTATGTTAACAAGTCGCGCAGAGTATAGATTATTATTGCGTAACGATAATGTTGACCAAAGGCTAATTCAATATTCCTACGACAACAAAATGGTGTCTAAAAATGAATATGAAGAAGTAATTAATAAATATAAATATATACAAAAAACCATTGAAGAACTTAGATTGAAATACATTTCATCCAAAAGTGAATTAGGAATTAAATATAATGTTACTAATGGTATTTCGTATTTAAAATTATTAGCTAATCCAGAAGTGGAACCGAGTGACATTTTAGGACAGAATTATCCTTTTATTGATGAATTAACCATTCAAGTAAGATTATTTGGTTATCTAAAAAAGCAAGAGTCAGCAGCTGAAAAAATGATAAGACTAGAAAAACTAAAACTACCAAAAGATATTGATTATTCAAAAATAGAAAACCTTGCCACCGAAGCTAGACAAAAGTTAGATAAAATTAGACCCACAACAATTGGACAAGCTACAAGAATTAGTGGTATCAATCCTTCTGATATTCAAATGCTAATGTTTTATTTAAATCACAGAAAGAAATAAAATGAAAATAAATATAATTGCAGTAGGGACATTATCAATTGAACTTAAGAAAATTTATGAGCAATATACTAAAAAAATATCTTTTTTAGCAAACTTAAATTTAGTTGAAATTAAAGAAGTAGTTCATAACAATATTGAACTTAAAAAAGCCAAAGAAACAGAATTAATCCTATCTAAAATTCCCAAAAATTCAAAGGTGTTTTATTTATCATTACAAGGTAATCAAATGAACAGTGAAGAATTTTCAGATCTATTTGTTGAAGATAATATTACATTTATTATAGGTGGTTCTAATGGACTACAAGAAGATAAATTTCTAAATAAAATTAGTTTTTCTAAAATGACATTTCCACATCAACTTTTTAGAATAATGCTAGTTGAGCAAATTTATCGAGGACTATCAATCAAGAAAAATATTAAATATCATAAATAATACACAAATGGATAATGAAACATAGTGTGTATAATTTTGATTATGGGCAATTACCCAAGCGGCTGAAGGGGACAGTCTCGAAAACTGTTAGGAGTGTTAAAACTTGCAAGGGTTCAAATCCCTTATTGCCCGCCATATCTAAAATTAGCAAAAATTGAGCACAACCGCTCAATTTTTTTAAAATCATAATTTATTTTGTTAATTTAAAAGTCAAAATCACTGACAAATTATTTTAATAAATTAACTTTTAGTTCAAGGTTTTCCGTCTTTAATTTTGTCAAAAATTTCCTTTGTAATTTCTTGTGGCAATGTAGCTCCGTTGAATTCTAATTTTGTTGCACTAAAAGCAAAATTAGCAATGTGAACTACATTGGGCACATTTATAGTTTCTAATGAAGGAGTGTTAGAAAATGCATAAAATCCAATTTTATTAACTTTTGGCATATTAACACTTTTAAGATTTTTGGTTTCTAAAAATGCCATTTTGCCAATTTCAACTACATTAGGCATATTTATACCATCTATATTAGATCCTTTAAAAGCTTCAGCTGAAATAAAAGTTATTTCATTAGGAAGAATTATATTTCCAAATGCACGTTTTCCATCAATTAGTATATTTTGAAAAATTGCCAATCTATCAGGTCTTGAAACAATTAAATTCATTAAAAATTCAGTCTTGTCGAATGTACTAAGTCCAATTCGTTCTACTTTTGGCATATTAACAGTGATAAGATCAATATCACCAGAAAAAGCTCTGTCGCCAATTTCAACTACATTAGGCATGTCCACACTTTTAAGAGTTTTAATATTGGCAAAAGCATCATTTCCTATTTTTATTGCGTTTGCCAACTTTAAATGAGCAATTTTTGTATTGTTTTCTTCAGAATTGTCCTTAATAAAAGTGCTAAATCTACTTTTAAGAACTCAGTTAATTGAATCAACTTTTGGAATAGCCTTTAGTAATACAAATTCAATGTTGTTAATAACATAATTTTCATCCATTCCTTTTATTTCACTATAACTAAATTTTTTATCATTACTATTTAATTCAAAAAACCTTCTAGCAATAATATAACCATCATTCATTAAAGATTCTAGGTTAGAGTCATTAATTTTGTAATATTTATCTGCAACTTTAAAACCGCTTAATTCTTTGATAATTTTATGAACAATTTTACCTTTTTTAGCTTCAATTTCAAATCTTGCTGTTGTTTCGTTTACTTTAGTAATTTTTTTAACTGTTAATTGTCAATCAGGTTCTGAAATTGACATTTTAATATCTTTATTTTTTAAATTATCAATTTCAATATTTGAAATTTCTGGAATTTCAATTACTAAATTTTTTTCAAGTCTTTTTTTAGTTTGAATGCTATCATCATTATTTTTACCATTAACACAACTTGTAATTGCCATAGATAAAGGTGTCAAAGTTAAAATAAAAGGTATAGTTATTTGAAATATTTTTTTCTTCATATTTGCCTTTCTATTTTTATTGAAATACATTATATTTTGTAATTTAATTTCAAATAAAATACTTCAATAATATGTTTAAATTATACATCTCTTTAAATTTCACTGCAAGTTAAAACCATTTTGGAAAAGAATACATTATTTTTTAATGCATATAAAATCATCAATTAAAATTTATTTTATTTAATCTTAATACCTGCATTTTTCATTAGATTTAAGGCATTATTATGATATTCTTCTTTATTATGATTTTTTGCTTCAAAAGTAGCCACCAAATTTGAAATAACACTAACATCTTTGTTCAATTTTTTAAAATTCAAATAAGTTTTAAGAGTTAAAGCAAATTGTAATATACAAATATCTGTACAACAACCTATAATTACAAAATTATTGAATTTTTCAAAAATACTTTTATCTTCAAAAGCAAAAAAACTATTTGTTGTATTTTTTTTAATAATTTTGTTGGCAAAGCATTTTAGTTCATCTACAACTTCTGATTCTTCAGTGTTAGCAAGACAATGTAATGGATACACTTCCATTTCAATGTCATCTTTATGATGATTATCATTGATAAAAATAATTTCACTGTTATCCTTATTAGCTTCTAAATACTCTTTTACATCAGGAATAATTTTATTTATATCTTCACTAACTAAATTACCTTTTTTACAAAAACCTTTAACCATGTCTACTACAAAAATCATTGTTTTCATTTTATACTCCTTAAATTACTTAATTTTACACCACTAAACAAACAACAAATATAAATATTTGAAATGTGTCATAAATCAGTATTTATTTTAACTCTAAACACCGCTTTAAAAATATTCAAAAAAAATAACAAATAAAAAAAATAATATATAATAATAAAGCATTTAAGCAATTAACTTATAGCGTGGAGAAGTAGCTCAGCTTGGTAGAGCACTTGACTTGGGCTCAAGCGGTCGCAGGTTCGAATCCTGTCTTCTTCACCATTAATTTTTGGGGGGGTAGCTCACCTGGCTAGAGCGCCTGCCTTGCACGCAGGAGGTAGAGGGTTCGAGTCCCTTCCTCTCCACCATTATGGCACTGTAGCTCAGCTGGTTAGAGCATCCGGTTCATACCCGGAAGGTCAAGAGTTCGACTCTCTTCGGTGCTACCATATGTTAACACCCACACGGGATTGAAAATATTTAGGACCCATAGCTCAATGGTTAGAGCAACCGGCTCATAACCGGTCGGTTACAGGTTCGAGTCCTGTTGGGTCCACCATTTTGGGCAATTACCCAAGAGGCTGAAGGGAGCAGTCTTGAAAACTGCCAGGGGCTTCACGGCCCGCGGGGGTTCAAATCCCTCATTGCCCGCCATTATATAGCGGAGTAGAGCAGGGGCAGCTCGTTGGGCTCATAACCCAAAGGTCATTGGTTCAATTCCAATCTCCGCAACCACGGTCCAGTGGTAAAGTGGTTTAATACGCTTCCCTGTCACGGAAGAGATCGCGGGTTCAATTCCCGTCTGGACCGCCATGGCTCTGTAGCTCAGTTGGTAGAGCAACGGACTGAAGCTCCGTGTGTCGCTGGTTCGATTCCTGCCGGAGCCACCATTTCAGAAATGACTTAACACCGTAATGGTGTTTTTTTATATTTTCAATATAAAAAGTAATTTTGTTTATAATATTTAATGTTATGACAGATACACTAAATATATTTATACAAATATTTGGGGCTCTAGGCGCAATAATTACCATTTCATTAGGTATTCCTCAATTAATAAGATTAACTAAAACAAAAGTTGTAGAGAAACCAAATTATTATTCATTTTGAATATTTTATGTTGGTTTAGTTATTTGAATAATTTATGGTGTTTTTACACCTAACGAAGACGGTTGATATGTGTTTTTAGCAAACCTATTTTGTTCAATAATTTATTCTTTTACAATGTTCTTTTTATATCATTACAACAAAGAATTAAATAAAAAACAAAAAACTTGAGCTTATGTATCAATTGCTTTGACAGAGTTATTTGTTATTTCTTTAACAGTAGTATTTTTCATTTTAGTTGATCAAAAACTAAAAACTGGAACATTTTATAATAAAGATGGTTTAATTTCATTTTTTGATCAAACTACTTCTTTAGTTATTGGTTTAATTACGCCTTCATTTACAACCTTAGCATTTATGCCACAGTTAATTAAAGGTTTAAAAACCAAACAATTTAAAGGTTTAAGTCCTTGAATGCCGTTTTTATTTATCATTAATAATACACTCTGAATTATATTCTTTAGTTTGAGTATTCAAAGAGCAAGAATTTTAAGTAGTCCAGAATCACTATCAACCTTAAATGGTTTAATAGGTGCTTTAATTTGACAAGTATTATCATCAATTGTTTATACTTTACAATTTAGCTTCATAATCTCATATGAAAGAAAACAAAAAAGACAACAACTAGTTGCCCAACAAGAAATAGCCTAGGCGGCTTTTTTTTATTCAAAAAGCAATTTTGCCGTTTGCAAATAAGCTCGTAATAAGTTGCTTTTTCCTAATTCTATGCCACCAAAGTATCTAACTATTACAATAGCTTTATTGAAAATCTTTTTATTTTCTAATAAAGAATATAAGGGTTTACCAGCTACTCCTCTAGGTTCAGCATCATCGCTGTAACCGCCTAACATATTATTATCATTTTTAATAATGAAAGCATGCACAACATGCTTTGCTTTTTTGTGTTCTTTTCTAACATTTTCAATTATTTTTTTCATTTCTTCTTTTGAAGATATATCAAACAAAAAGGGAATAAATTTTGATTTTTTAATTTCCAAGAACTTCATATTGATAATTATATCAAATGTTATAATTTAAAAATTATGGTAAAGCTGATTGCAACTTATTCAGATCGAATTGATAAATACATTACAAATAATTCTTCAATAACACGAAATGATATTCAAGAACTAATTGCTCAAGGAGCAGTTTTTGTTAATGGAAAAAAGATAAATAAAAACAAATATATCGTTAATGAAAATGATGAAATTGAAATAATTAAGGTAATTGAAAAACAAACTAATGTTGTTGCCCAAAATATTGATATTGAAATAATTTATGAAAATGAAGATTATTTAATTGTAAATAAACCTTCAGGTATGACTGTGCATCCGGCACCAGGACATTATGATAATACTTTAGTTAATGCTTTAATGTATCATTTTAAGAATAATTTAAGTAATGTAAATGGTTTATTAAGACTTGGAATCATACACCGCATTGATAAAGACACAAGTGGACTTTTAATAGTAGCTAAAAATAATGCTACACACAATTATTTTGCTTCATTATTAAAAGAACACAAAATTGACAGAACTTATGTAGCTATTGTAGATGGTAAAATTGTAAATAAAAAAATGCATATTGATCTTCCAATTGGTCGAGACCAAAAAAATCGCCAAAAATTTAGTGTAACTCAACAAAATTCCAAAAACGCTTATACCATGATTGAAGTAATAAAGCATTTTAAGATTGGTAATGATATAAAAACACTAGTTAAATGTAATTTAAAAACAGGAAGAACTCATCAAATTAGAGTTCATTTAAACTATATTAAACATCCTGTTTATGGAGATCCTATTTATAATAAAAAAATAGATGGCTTTAATCAAAGGTTACATGCAATGCAGCTTGATTTTGTTGATAATAAGGGTGAAATTAAACATTTTGAAGCCCCTATTCCTGAAATTATGTTAAAAGAAATTGCAGAGAGTTAATTTAAATTACCATATAATATATAATTTATATTATAAAAACTCACAATCTAAAGGAGAAAGAATGAAAAATATTGATTTGTCATCATACAATACAACTGATGAATTATATGTACATAATTCTAAAAAATTTAATTTATGATGAATTTTATTTACAGTGTTTTTAGGCATTGTTGTAATATTGATGGCTTCAACAGTTATCGAATATACAATTAGAAAAGAGCACTACATTAATAACTATATTGAATTAATTGAAAGTCTAAAAAATAAGCCCGATGATACAGTAGCAGCAGCTAATTCAACATATTTAAGGGAAACCTTATTTTCTGTTTTTACATTTATTATAAGTGTAGGAATTTTGATTTGACATATTATTAATTGAGTTAGAGGCATTAGAAAAAAAGATTATAGTTTATATTCTCCTTTCTTATCAGCACTATATGGTTTTTTAGTTGTTTTCATGGTTATAAATTTAATTTGATCATTTGGAAGCATATTTCAAATTCCTTCATGAAATGTTAAAAAAATGATTAGTCTAGTGTACACAATAGTATTACCGATTGGTTATTTTGTATTCTATTGACCTTGTGCCAAAATAATAAGAATGTTTAGATTTGTAAAAATGCAAGCACAAATGCAAAACATGCCTCAAGAATTTTTATCACCTTTTGGTAATAGAAATATGAATCCAGAAGTGATGACACCAACTGAATCAAATCCTAATATGGTCTTAGGTGTGCCAACTATGGAAAAATCAAAAACAGATGTATATCGTGAACAACTAAATACTCTAGATAATGAAAAACTAGTATTGATGGCTAAAAAGCTAAACATTTTTGGAGCAGAAGACTTAAGCAGAGAAAATTTAATTGAAAAAATAGTTTTAATTTTTGAAACTGATTTGCAAAATCAAAAATCTAGTGATTTAAAACCAAATACTGAAACCAAAAATGAAGATCCAAATTTTGAAGATAAAGATGAAAAAAATCCTACAGATGACTAAAAAGGCAGGTATCTAATGAGTAGCGAAATATTAGCACAAGTTAGCTATAGTACAACTTCAAGCACCACTAGAAAAGGTGGAGGACCACTTTTAGTTTTTTCATTAGTCGTGACATTGCTTATGATTGTAAATATTTATTTTTTAATTAAATATTTCATTAATTATCGAAAAAGCATAGATAAAACTCAAAAAGTATTAGGTGAGTATTTAGTTAAAGACTATGTTCAAGGCGCAAGTTTCAAAAATAATTCATTTTTTAATTTCCTAATAATTATTTTTACAATATTAGCTCAGATTTTTGTTTCAGCCATTGCTTTAAAAAGAGCAGCAGCAGAAATAGACCAATTATATGTTCCAGTATTCATTTTTTCATATGAAGTTGCTTTAATTTTATTAGGTTCATTAATAATAGGTTTCTTTGTTTTAAGGTATGTTAAATTCAATTATCCACAATACAAAAGTGATGATGTTGAAATATATAATGAATTAGTTTCTTTAAGAGAACTAAAAAACAATGAATTACAAAAACAATATCCACAAACAATTAGCTTAGACTTAGAAAAACTAAAAGCTTCTAACCTTTTATTACATAACTTATTTAATAAATGAACTAGTTTTTATAACACTATGGAAGGCATTCCTTTCAAAAAACAATACAATATCTTTTTAGATCAATTATTTAAAATTAATTATTTCATTGAGGTAAACACTAACATAGAAAAAACTCAAGAATTAAATAGAGAAGTAGCTGAAGTATATGATTTTAATAATCCAAAATTATCTTTAATTGAACGTGAAGTTTTATGAATGAAACATGCTGATAAAAAGGCTAAAATTTTAAAAGAAACAGAAGAACTTTCAAAAATGTCAAAAGAAGAATTTGATAAAAAATATAGCGAATATGTATATTCTGCTCGTTCAATTGACCCATTATATCAACCAGCATCTCGTAATGCTTGACTGTTTTATCGTGATAGTGAAATTGAAGATCTATTTTATAACACTAATGTAACAATAAATTATTCATTAGATAATCAAAATGAAACTATTGAAAATAGTATGCCTGAGTTTTTAAATCAATATCGTAGTTTTTTAATTTCTAAATTTTTATTAAATATTACTTTAGAGGCTAAAAATGAAAAAAAGAAATAAATTATTAATGTTAATGCCACTATCATTACTAGTAGCTCCAATGATGGTTTCTTGTATTAAAACAGAAAACCTAAAATATTCGCTTTATAACCATTTTAAAACCAAAATTTTAGACAATATAAATGATGTAAATAAATACTTTCCTAATACTAATGACTTAGATATCATTGTCTTAAAAAATGATCTTAATAAATTAATAATTGATTTAAAAGCCAAACGGATTACTGAACAAGAAACTTTTGAAAAACTAAAACAAGAAACTGAGCAAAAATTAACTGAGATCATGAAACGTTTCACAGATTCAAAAACCCAAAAAATTGAAGCTATTGAGGCATATGCTAACAAAGCTAAAGATTTTCAAAAATGAATTTTAAAAAACATTGCCAGAAATACAAAATACGTGTCTATAGTTGATAAAATTGAAACTTATTTTAATAATGAACAAGAACTAAAATTTAATATGAGTTTAGAAGAAATTAATCAAAAAACTCAATCTTTAGAAAATTTAATTATTGAAACAAAGTTAAAAAAAATCGAGATAGATTCAAAAACACCTTAATTCAAGTGGTTTAATAGCCACTTTTTATTTTTTAAAAAAATATTTTAAAAATTATGAAACACCGGTTTAGTTGTTGTATAATTTATAAGTATTTTTAGTATCACTTGAAAAATACCAACCATTAATTTAATTATTTTTAAAAACAAAATTAGAAAGGAAAAATATGCCTACAGTTGCTCAATTAGTTAAACAAGGCCGTAGAGATAAAACCACAAAATCTAAAGCTCCTGCTTTAGGTAAAATGTTTAACTCTTTACATAAGCAAGAAAAAGCAATACCTGCACCATTTAAACGTGGTGTATGTACTCGTGTGGCTACTATGACACCTAAAAAACCTAACTCGGCTATTCGTAAATATGCCCGTGTTAGATTATCAAATGGTCAAGAAGTTACAGCCTACATTCCTGGTGAAGGACACAATTTACAAGAACACTCAGTTGTTTTAATCCGTGGTGGTAAAGTTAAAGACTTACCCGGAGTTAGATATACAATTGTTCGTGGAACACAAGATGCTGCCGGAGTTAACAACAGAAAACAAGCTCGTTCAGTATATGGAACCAAAAAACCAAAAAGTAATTAATTAGAAAGTTAAGAAAGGAAAATTATGTCAAGAAAACATAAAGCACCAGTTAGAGATGTTTTAGCAGATCCAGTGTTTAACTCAAAGATTATTACTAAATTAATAAATACTATTATGTTGGACGGTAAAAAATCTGTTGCTGAAAACATCTTATATAAAGCATTTGAAATTGTAAAAGAAAAAACAAATAAAGACCCAATGGAGGTATTTAATACAGCATTGGAAAACGTAAGCCCTCAACTTGAAGTTCGTTCAAGAAGAGTTGGTGGATCAAACTATCAAGTTCCATGTGAAGTTAGTGCCAAAAGAAAGCAAACACTAGCACTAAGATGATTAATTCAATATTCAAGATTAAGAAATGACAAAACTATGGAAGAAAAGTTAGCACATGAAATTATTGATGCTTCAAATAAAATGGGCGGTGCGATTAAAAAACGTGAAGACACTCATAAAATGGCAGAATCAAATAAAGCGTTTGCTCACTTTAGATGATAATATTTATCATTAATAAAGAATAGGAAAAATTATGTCTAGAGAATATAAATTAGAAGATTATCGTAACATCGGAATTATGGCTCACATCGACGCCGGAAAAACAACAACTACAGAAAGAGTTTTATATCACACAGGTAAGATTCATAAAATTGGTGAAACACATGAAGGTGCTTCACAAATGGACTGAATGTCACAAGAACAAGAACGTGGTATTACTATAACCTCAGCTGCTACAACAGCTTATTGAAAAAATAAAAGATTAAATATCATTGACACTCCAGGACACGTAGACTTCACGATTGAAGTAGAACGTTCATTACGTGTATTAGATGGTGCAGTAACCGTTTTAGATGCACAATCAGGTGTTGAACCACAAACTGAAACAGTTTGAAGACAAGCTACAAATTATCAAGTTCCTAGAATTGTTTATGTTAATAAAATGGACAAATTAGGAGCTAATTTTAAGGCTTCAATTGAATCATTAAGAAAACTATTAGGGGCTAATGCACATCCAATTCAACTAAATATTGGTGAAGAAGCACAATTTAGTGGAATTGTTGACTTAGTTACCATGAAAGCCTATGAATTTGATGGCACAATTGATGAAAACGTTAAAGAAATTGAAATTCCTGCTCATTTAAAAGATGAAGCACAATTATTAAGAGCTTCATTAGCAGAATCACTAGCAGATTTTGATGAAGAAATTATGGAATTACTACTTAGTGAACAAGAAATCTCAGCAGAATTACTTAAAAAAGCAATTAGAAAAGCAACAATTACATCTACTTATTTCCCAGTTGTATGTGGTACATCATTTAAAAATAAGGGTGTTAAATTTATGCTTGATGCTGTTGTTGATTATTTACCTTCACCATTAGACATTCCTGCTATGAAAGCTTATAAAAATGAAGAAGAATTATCAATTCCAGCTTCAGACGAAGGATTTTTCTCTTCATTAGCATTCAAAGTTATGAATGACCCATTTGTTGGAAACCTAACATTCTTCAGAGTTTATAGTGGAGTTATTTCTAAAGGTTCTTATGTCGCTAACTCAACAAAAGGTGAAAAAGAAAGATTAAGCCGTATTCTATTGATGCATGCTAATTCAAGAACTGACATTGATGAAGTTAGAACTGGAGATATAGCAGCAGCAGTTGGACTTAAATATACCACTACAGGAGATACATTAATCGATGACAAACACAAAGACATTGTCTTAGAAAATATGAATTTCCCAGAACCTGTTATTTCTCAAGCAATTGAACCTAAAACTAAGGATGCTTCTGAAAAACTTTCATTAGCTTTACAACGTTTAGGTGCAGAAGATCCTACATTTAAATACTACACCGATGAAGAAACTGGTCAAACAATTATTGCTGGTATGGGTGAATTACACCTTGACATTATTGTTGATAGACTAAAACGTGAGTTCAAAGTTGAAGTAAGTGTTGGGGCACCTCAAGTTTCATACCGTGAAACAATTACCAAAAGTGCTGAAGTTGAAGGAATTCACAAGAAACAATCAGGTGGTAAAGGTCAATATGGTCACGTATGAATTAAATATGAACCTAACCCAGATGGTGGCTTTGAATTCGTTGATAAAATTGTTGGTGGTAAAATTCCTAAAGAATATATTAAATCAATTGAAAAAGGTCTTAGAGAAAAAATGGATATTGGTATTCTTGCTGGTTATCCAATGATCGATATTAAAGCAACTTTATTTGATGGTTCATACCATGAAGTTGACTCTTCAGAATTAGCATATAAAATTGCAGCTTCTAAATCACTTACCAAAGGTCGTGAACAATTAGGTACAGTTTTATTAGAACCTATTATGGATGTTGCTGTAGTTGTTCCTGAAGATTTCTTTGGAGATGTTATGGGTGATATTTCACGTAGAAGAGGGCAAGTTCGTGACAACGAAACCAGAAATGATGGAGCTCATGTTATTAAATCTTACATTCCATTGAGTGAAATGTTTGGTTATGCAACTCAATTAAGATCAATGACTACAGGTCGTGGAACATATCAAATGTGATTTGACCACTATGAAAAATTACCTCGCAATTTAGCAGATGAAATAATTAAAAAACGTGGTGGTAAAGTTTCAGTTGATGAAGATTAATCATTCAAAATAATAATTAAGGTGCAAATGTAAAATTTGCGCTTTTTTTGTATTTTAGGCACTTTTTAGGGCATAATTTCAATAAAACAATCGTTTTTTTTTTTTTTTTCACAAATATGCCAAATTAGTTTACAATTTATGAACTTAGATAAGCAGAATTAGATTTTTATTTGTTCTAAATAAATTTTTAAGTGGATTTTAAGTAAAAAACTCAATTTAGGGAGATAGTATGTCATTTTTTAAGAAAAGAAAAAACAAGATAGCTTTAATCGTAGCAGGTTTTGCTCTTTTAAGTTCTGTTGCAATTGGTTCAGCTTTATATGCAACAAGCCAAAAGAATTCAAACGGAGTTGATTTTAGAAATCCTTATGGTTCTAATCCAAATATTTTTGATAAAGGTGCAGCAGATGTAAACAATGCTAATATTTCGTCATCTGATCAAAAATTACAAGAAGCTCCTAAGCCTCCAGTTACAAAACCTGAAGACACCATTAAACCACCTTTAATAGTGCCTACCCCTACGCCTAAGCCTAATCCAACTCCAAAACCACAACCAAAACCTTCTCCAAATCCTGGAACTCAAAGAATCAAAATAATGATTCATGGTGTAGAAGTTTTAGCAGAAGTAACACCTGCACCTCAAAGAAAATTAGATCAACGTGATATTGATGCTGGAATAACCAACCGTAATCCATATCAAAGTATTATTGTAGGTGATATTAAAAGTATTGAAGTCACAGAAGAACTTAAAAATAAAGTTCGTGACAAATTAATTGATTCACAAGGCTCTGGTCTTAGAACATATTTTCCAGGTTTTATCGACACTATTAATGAAGAAAAAACTAAAGACTTTGATCCAGAGTTATACATTAAACAAAATCCTCTAATTTGACAAAAAATGTTGGATAAATTTAAAAGATTACTAGACAGTCCTAAAATAGCTGATTTCTTAAAACCAGAAGCTAAAGCAGAATATTTAAAACCAAAACAATTTAGTAGTATAAATTTAAAATATGCTTGATTAATTAAAAACTTAGATTATTCAAAATTTACAAAACTAAGTAAAGGTGCTCAAGAAAACCTTAAACAAGGTCTAACTGCATCACCAGACAATGCATACATTAATGAAAACGGAGAACTAGATTCATATACATATTCACCTGCTGATGGATATAACAAAGTTACTTCACGTATGGAAAGAGATAATGCTGAAAGAAGAGTTTTTGGCATTAAAGGTTACTTTGGTAGAAATCCTGGTGATATCGCTAATGGTGAATACAAGGGTTGAAAAAAACAAGATATTACCAACGACCCTAAATTTAAAGATTTCAACATTACTAATGGCGATGGAATAATAATTTCTAAACTAACAAGAGAAGTTCCTGAAAAAGATAAATTAAATGAAGGAATAGTTGTTGAAATCGATGCTGCTAATTTCCAAGGTTATAACAAAACTAAAGGACTTATCGAAGGTCTAAAAGCAAAAAATATTACCATTACAGGTTACCGTATTAAAAATATGGGTAAAAAGGATGTTAATCAAGAATTTAAAGACATTCTAAAAGCATTACCTGATGATTTACCACACTTAGAATTATTCTTTGACCACCGTGCAACTAATACTTCTTCTTTAATTGAACTTGAAAACAAGAGAATTAAAGAACTATCACTATTTACATTAGGAAATTCATTATTAGATAGCTGATCAATTAATCCTTTAGCTTTAAGAAATGTGGAATGAATTAATACAATTGATTACAATGTAAGCTTTGAAAATAAACCTGGTGATGATATTGCAACTAGAATTACATTTAATACTCTTGCTTTTGAAGAATCAGATATTATAAAAGGCTCAACTGATATTTATTCTCGAATTAATAATGGTTTAAGAATGGCATACTATGTTAGAAATAACGAAGGTATTTTCCAAGGTGGATTTGGTTCAGGTCTAAAACCAGACACTAATGAAGGCGGAAATAGTTATGCTACAGGACTAGACTTATCTAGAGCACATTCAATTAGATCTTTAAAAGGTCTAAAATTCTATGACTATATTAAATCTTCAAATAAATCAAGAAAATTAAAATCTCTAAATTTATTTAGTGATAGTAAAAACTATAAAATTAGTGGAGCTGATTTAGATGGAGCACAATTTGATTCAGTAATGGCTTTAGGTGAACCTGGAATGCCAGCAACTAAAATTACTTTTAGCAACGGCCAAATTACACAAGGTGTTGAAATAACAACATCTTCAAAACTAAGCTCATCAGCTTTATCAAATTTAAATGTTTTAGTTAATTTATCTAAAATCTCAAGAAACATCGTTGTTCCTATAGGAGCAAATGATTTAAAAACTCAATTAGAATCAAATGGTTACAGTGTGTCATTTAATAGTGGTGAAAGTAGTTGATTTGATTAAAAAAGGAAATAATATGAACCTAAAAACCAAAAAAACTAAACTACTTCTTAGCTCATTACTAGGAATTAGTGCAATTTCAATACCTTTGTTAACTTTGATTTCTTGTGTTGATAAAACCAAAAATAAAAAAGAAGAGGATAACAACAAGGATAATAACAAAGATAATGAATCAAAAAAAGATGACAACAATAAAACACCTGAAAAAGACAACAATACACCAGATCCTAACCTTAAATATCCTAATAATGAATTTGAAGCAGATATTAACAAAATAAAAGAAAATAACGATTTAGATACATACTTTGAATTTTCTTTTAATCTATCTGCAGGTAGTCATAATAAAAATCAAATTTTTGCTTCAGAATTACAAAGAGATGTTTTACACATTCAATTAAGATTCAAGGATAATGATTTAGATAAAAAAATCGCAACCAGACCTCTTAGAGTAATACTAGAGAATAATGCAAATCAAACAGGAAACGCTAAAATTGTTCTTGAATTAATAAATAAAGATACTAATAAAACTGAAAAAGTAACTTTTGTAATAACTGGTTTAGCTACAAATCCTCTTAATGTTGATAATGAAGGTAAAAAACCAAATGAAGGTTTTAATCAATCTAAAACTGAATTAGAAAAATATTTCGAAAAAAGCCAAAAAGAACGCTTTGAATTTGATAATAACAAATACATGAGCGGCTTAAAAAATTATTTAAGTCAGCAAGGATTTAATTCAATTAAAGATTTAAGACCTAATTTAAATATAACTCAAGCTCAAAAATCCCAATATAATGAATTAGCTGCAAAATTAGGTCAAGAATCGTATGATAATGCTGCAACTAAAGGTTTTAGTTTACCTTCATATAAACCAAGCGGTGAAATTGATGGCCTTGAAATAAAAGATGGCGCAGAAATGCCTAAAAAATCTTCATGATTTGATGAAACATTTTTATCTTCTAATCCAAATCAAATTGATGGACTTGCTAGAGTTATAGTTAATGAACATTATTTGAGAATGGCAATGCAAACATTTTCAATCCAACTTTCTAATTATAAGGATTTTAAAGAAGAAATAACTAAGGCTCAAAAATCAATCGAATATTGAAAAGATCCTAAAAATGAAGCAGAATTTGCCCAATTAATTGCTAATAAAGTTGCTCAATTAGAAGCTCAAAAAGCAGCAGTCACAAAACAATGAGATGAAAAAATTGCTAAGAATAAAGATCCTAATTTAGATTTAGTTAAACTAAAAGAAGAAGAATTAGCTAAATATGATAAAGAAATTGCTTTTTTCAAAAATCATAGTCGTGCTGAAGAAATAAAAATATTAACTAAAAAAATAGAAGAGTACCAAAAAAGAGCAGATGCTAAAAAAGAATCTACAATCGAAGCTGGAACAATGTGAATTTTAGATTATCAAATTGATGAATCTAAAAAAGATGATCCAAATTGATATCCAACAAAGTGATATTTTGGAACTAACTCTCACGTTGCCAAAGCTATAACAAATAACTTAAGTGGTTTTTCAATAACAAAAGTAAGGCCAGACATCCAAGTAGGTCAAAAATTACGTATTTCACAAATGGATGACAATATAGTTACTTACAGTTTTAATAATACTAATGCAATTAGAAAAGTATTTGATGGTATTGATTATTTAAGTTCAAAACCAAGTGAATATTTAACTAGTGCACAAGCTACTAAATTATCAGACGTTGAAGAATTTGCTGATTTTGCTGTTATTGAAATTGATTTTTCAAAAATAAATGACTATTTTGCACTTTCAAATTCTAAAGCGGAACAATCAATTGAAAAAACAGCTGAATTTTTTACAAAATTATCAAAATTAATGACTAATGATTATGCCAACCCTCAAAATCAAAAGAACCATATAAAATTAAGATCAAAATCATATTTACATGATTATGATGCAATTGATTTTACAAAAAGTAAATCAAAAGCTCCTGAAGATTCTTTATATATAATGGGTTGACCTTCTTCAAGACAAGATTATTTTTTAAAACCATATATTGATGATGACCAAAGACAAAATGAATCTAGAAACCATAATAACTATAGTTTATGAATAAATAGTCAATCAAATTACTATGATGCCAAAATTGGTGATCCTTCATATCCTAAGTCTAAACTAGATCGAGGCGAATGATTATCTTATCAACTAGGATACCGTAGTTTTATTGATAAACCAGGAATTTTGGATACATTTATTAACGTACCAAAATTAGGTCAAGATTTCTATTACGTAGATGGCAAAAGATATGTTAATATGGCTTTAGCTTATAGCCCACGTCGTTATGCTCCTATTGGTGGAGCTTCTGGTTCTTCAGTAAGAAACCAAAAGAATGAATTAGTATCAGTATTTTATGGTTCTAATAGTGCTGCTAAAGCAGGACTATCAGTAGCTTTAAGATCAGAAGGTTTTGATTACCAAGGTTTATATGGCAAGTATAATTTACCACAGTATGATTTAATTTACGGTGGTGGTAAAATTCAAAAAAACTCATACAGACAAGCACTAGCCAAATTGTATAGTCAAAATATTAAAACCAATTTATTTAAACAAGGTTTAAAAGACGAATTCATTCCAGAAGAATTCAAATTCCAATAATTATTTATGAGCAGCCACATAAAGGCTGCTTTTAATTTGAACTGTATTATCTAAATATCCAGTCAATAAAAAATTTATATATTATATAAAATTTAAAAATTATGGTAAGATATTAGCGCAATATATTAAGACAGTAACGGCAAAAGCTTAATAAGGTTACCGAGTATGTTTTACTTTTAGATATTGCAATAATAAAACTATAGGAGGAAAAATGAGCGCATTAAGAGATGCTAAAGTTTTAGTTGTTGATGAAATATCTAAAAATTTATCTGAATCAAAAGCTATGTATGTTGTTTCATATAAAACATTAGATGTTGTTTCATTACAAGTAATTCGTAGAGAATTAGCTAAGATTGGCGTTTTGTTAAAAGTTTACAAAAACCGTTTAGTTAAACAAGCTTTACTAAAAACAGAGCATTCTTCATTAAACGATAGTTTGCTAGGACAAAACATTTTTGTTTTTGCAAAAGAAGATGATTTAAATTCACTTAAAACTTTAGTTAAATTCAAAAAACAATTCCCTGCTTTTCAATTAGTAGCTGGAATTTATGAAAATAAAGTAGTTGATGCTAAAGCTTTGGATGAAATATCAAAACTTCCTTCATATGAAGAATCACTTATGATTCTTGGCAATTCATTACTTGCACCAATTAGAAATTTAGCAATTGGTCTAAATGAATTAGTTAAACAAGGAAAAGTATCAGAATAAAATAATATTTTAAATTAAGGAGAAAATTATGGCTAAATTAACAAAAGAAGAATTCGTTTCAGCACTTAAAGAAATGAATATTAAAGAAGTTATGGAATTAGTAGAAGGATTAAAAGAAGAATTTGGAATTGATCCTACTGCTGTTGTAGCTGCTGCTGCGCCTGCTGCAGGAGAAGCTGCTGAAGAAAAAACAGTATTTAACGTTACATTAAAATCAGATGGTGGAAATAAATTAGCAGTTATTAAAGCAGTTAAAGACCTATTAGGCTTAGGGTTAATGGATGCTAAAAAATTAGTTGAATCAGCACCAGTATTACTAAAAGAAAACGTTAAAAAAGAAGAAGCAGAAGAACTTAAAGCAAAACTAGCTGAAGTAAAAGCTGAAGTTGTTTTAGACTAAAAATAATTGAAACAAAAACGGGCTTACTATAAGCCGTTTTTGTGTTTTTATTTATTATATACACACATAATATGCATGCGTATGCGTAAAGAAATTTAAATTTTAAAAATTAAAAATAGATAATGAGGTTAGATATGATGAAAGAATCAAAATACATATTAAGAAAATTTGGACCTATTACAGAACGAAGAGACTATTCAATTAGTCAAAAGAAATTTGAATGTCCTGACTTCTTAGAAATGCAAAGAAAATCAGTTAGAGAGTTTTTAGAAAAAGGCGTTGAAGAGGAACTAAAAAACATATATCCAATTGAAGCACATGGAAAAGTAAGAATTGAATATGTTGAAAAATCTGCCAGATTTGAAATTCCTAACAAACCAGAATTTGATTGCATAAAAGAAGCCAAACAAAAAGGTTCATCATATCAAGGTAAATTAATTGCAAAACTAAAACAAGTAAATGAAAAAACCGGTGAAGTTAATACTGCCGATGTTGTTTTTGCAGAAATCCCAATTATGACTTATGGTGGTTCATTTGTTATAAATGGTTCAGAAAAAGTTATTGTGTCCCAATTAATTCGTTCTACTGGGGCATATTTTGGTGTTGGCGTTAGAAGTAAACAATCAAATGACTTGTTTAATAAAGTTGAAATAATTCCACAAATTGGTTCATGAGTGGAAATATATCACAAACAAAACAAAAACCCTAATTCAACCGAAACTGTTAAGGTACATATTGATAAAAACAAATCATTTCTTTTAACTACTTTTTTAAAAGCTTTAGGTTTTAGTGAAAAAGGTATTAGAAAAATGTTTGGTGATATCCAATTGTTAAATGAAACTTTAAGAAAAGATAAAACAAGTGGTACAACTAATGAAGAAATAACTAAGGATGCTCAAGAAACCATTTATCGTCTAATTAGAAAAGGCGATAGAATGACAGCTGAATCAGTTAGAAACTTAATTCCGCAAACATTGTTTAATGAAAAAAGATACAGTTTAACAGAAACTGGTCGTTTTACTTTAAACCGTAAATTAAACATTGCTGAAAGATTATCAAATTCTTATCTAGCTGAAAACCTTATTGACAAAGAAGGTGAAGTTAAATATGAAAAAGGTTTATTTATCACTTGAGAAATTGCTAGAAAAATTGCCGAAGAATTTAGACTAGGAATTTTACCGTTATGAAAATTACCTGACGTTGATGCTTCTGTTTATGGTGCACAATTACAAATTAAAGGTAATGAAAAGCTTGAAAATCGTTTATATGTTCCGAGAGTATTAATATATGCAACTGAAAACGATTTAAATGAAGATAAAAACAAAGTTCAAGTTTTAGGTAATGATCCTAATGCTGACGAAAGTTTTTTATTAATTCCAGACTTAGTTGGAACCATTTCATATTACTTTAATTTATTATCAAACATCGGTGTTGATGATGACCCTGATTCACTTGTTAATAAAAGAATTGTTACAATTGGTGAATTATTACAAAACCAATTTAGAATCGGTCTAATCAAATTAGAAAAAAACACAAGAGAAAGAATTTCAACCAAAGAAACTACAAAAATTACTCCTAAGAATGTAACAAATAATAAACCAATATTTAATCAATTTAAATCATTCTTTAATACTTCTAAATTATCACAATTTATGGACCAATGTAATCCATTGGCTGAAATTTCTAATAAACGTCGTATCACTTCATTAGGTCCAAGAGGACTTAACCGTGATACTGCACAATTTGAAGTTCGGGACGTGCACTCAACTCACTATGGACGTATTTGTCCAATTGAGACACCAGAAGGACCAAACATTGGGCTTATTTTGAATTTATCATCATTTGCTGATATTGATAAATATGGTTTTATTAAAACTCCATATTTTAGAGTTAAAAACAAAAAAGTTGATTTTTCAAAACCTGAGTATTTAACTGCTATCGAAGAAAATAGCTATGCTTTTGCACAATCAACTGTTAATATCAAAGATGATTGTATTATTGATGACTTAGTAATGGTTCGTCGTGATAATGAATATCTGGAAGTTCCTGCATCAGAAGTTGATTATGTAGGTGTTTCAAGCCGTCAAATGACTTCTATTGCTGCATCTGCAATTCCATTTTTAGAAAATGACGATGCCAACCGGGCACTGATGGGTGCTAACATGCAACGTCAAGCTGTTCCAGTTTTATTTCCAGAAGCACCATTAGTTGCTACAGGAGTTGAATCTGATATTGCTAAATATTCTTCAACAAACATTATTGCTAAATACAATGGAGTTGTTACCTACGTTGATGCTGCAGTTGTTAGAGTTAAAAGAGAAGGCTCAAAAACAATTGATTCATATTATTTAAGAACTTTTGAAAGATCTAACCAAGGAACATTGATTCACCAAATTCCTTTAGTTAAAGTCGGTCAAGAAATCAAAGTTGGGGATTTATTAGTAGATGGTCCTTCAATGAAAGATGGAGAAATGGCACTAGGAAAAAACGTTCTAGTAGGTTTTAGTACATGACATGGTTATAACTATGAAGATGCTGTTATTCTTTCTGAAAGACTAGTTAGAGATGATGTTTATACTTCAATTCATATCGAAGAACAAACTATTCAATTCAGACACTCAAAAGCCGGAGAAGACATTCTAACATCTGAAATACCTAATGTTTCTAACTTCTCAAAACGTTTCTTAGATGAAAATGGAATTGTTAGAGTAGGTTCGGAAGTTTCAGCAGGAGATATATTAGTTGGTAGAACATCGCCGAAAGGTGAAGAAAACCCAACACCTGAAGAAAAACTTATGGCAGCCATTTTTGGTCAAAAAACAGCTTCTAGAAAAGATACATCGCTAAAAGTTAAACACGGTCATAATGGTACTGTTGTTGCAGTTGAAGTTTTAAGTCGTGAATATGGTGATACTTTAGAAGACGGAATTGAAAAAATTGTTAAAGTATCAATCGCTCAAAAAAGAAAAATTAGAGTTGGTGACAAAATGGCTGGACGTCACGGAAACAAAGGTGTTGTTTCAGTTGTGCTACCAGTAGAAGAAATGCCATATCTAGAAGATGGAACACCAATTGATATACTTCTAAATCCACAAGGAGTACCTTCACGGATGAATATTGGTCAAGTTTTAGAATTACACCTAGGTTTAGCTGCACAAAAATTAAACACAAAATTTGTAACACCAATTTTTGATGGTATTACTCATAATCAAATTAAAGAAATTCTAGAAGAAGCTAAAATTGATTCTTCTGGAAAAACCATTGTTTATGATGGAAGAACAGGTGAAAAATTTGATCAACCTATTTCAGTGGGAATAATGTATTATCTAAAGCTATACCACATGGTTGATGATAAGATGCATGCCCGTTCAGTTGGTCCATACTCACTAATAACTCAACAACCATTAGGAGGAAAATCTCAAAATGGTGGTCAAAGATTTGGAGAAATGGAAACTTGAGCAATTGAATCATATGGAGCATCAAATTTATTACAAGAATTATTAACGTATAAATCTGATGACATAAAGGGTCGTAATCAACTTTATAATTCGTTAGCAAGAAAAACAAAACTACCAAAACCAGGTATGCCCGAATCATTTAATGTTTTAGCATATGAATTAAGAGGACTTGGTATTAAATTCGAAACACATGATAGTTCTAGTGATTATGAAAATCTAGAATTAGAAAGAGTTGACACTAAATATCAACAAGATTGAGATGGGGGTGCTGAATAATGAAAAATAATTTCAAATATGATTCATTAGATGAATCAAAAATTGCAAAAATTTCTTTATCTTTGGCAACACCAGAAGATGTGGAGAGCTGATCACACGGTGAGGTTACTAAACCTGAAACCATTAACTATAAATCATATAAACCAGAACGTGGCGGTTTATTTGACGAAATTATTTTTGGACCAATGATTGATTATCGTTGTCCAGTTTGTGGCCACAAATGAAAGAAAATAAACGAAGGTTCATACTGCACAAGAACAGATTTATGTAAACAAGAAAAAGTTCAAATTTTACCTAAAATAGCACGTAGAAATCATATGGGGCACATTAAATTAAATAGCCCTGTTGTTCATTTTTGATATTTTAAGGTTGACCATTCAATTTTATATAAACTACTAGGTTTAAGAATTCATGGTTCTGGTACTGTTAGACGTGAAGAATTAGAAAATTTAATTTATTACAAAAATCATATTGTTGTAGAAGATGGTGGTCTAAAATCATTACCTAAAAACCTAATTATTGAAATTAATGATGCTGGTACTATTTATCGAAATGCACTAGAAGAATTACTTGAAAGATTTGATTCTAAAAACGAGGATGACAAAGAAGCCTATGAAGATATTCAAAATACAATTAGTGAATTAGTTGAAAAAGCTACTTCAAAAATTGGTCAAGAATATGGAATTGACTTTTATGAGTTAAACGAAGTAATTGAACACTACTCAAGTGCAAAAATTATGACAGGTGCACTAGCAATTGAATATTTATTAAAAAATCTTGATTTACAAGCTGAAAAAGCTTTCGTTTCAAATCAAATTAAAGAACTGAATAAACAAGAAGCAAATAATCCTGATAAATTTGCAACTACTACTAAACTAAATCGTGAAAAACTATATAAGAGATTACAAGTAATTAATGCTTTTATAGAATCAAAACAATCACCAACAAATATGTTGATTTATAACTTACCAGTTATTCCAGCTGATTTAAGACCTTTAATTCAACTAGATGGTGGTAGACACTCAACTTCTGACATTAATGAACTTTATCGTAGAGTTATTATTAGAAATAATCGTCTACAACAATGACAAGAAAAAGATGCTCCTAGATTAGTTATTCAAAATGAACTTCGGATGATTCAAGAGGCAGTTGACGCTTTAATTGATAACCAAAGAAGAACCCCTAATCCAGTTTTATCTAAAGATAACCGTCCATTTAAATCTATTTCAGATGCTTTAACCGGTAAAAAAGGTCGTTTTAGACAAAACTTACTTGGAAAACGTGTTGATTATTCAGGTCGTTCAGTTATTGTTGTTGGTCCTAATTTGAAAATGCACCAATGTGGTATTCCTCGTGAAATGGCAGCTAAATTATTCGAGCCTTGAATAATTGCTCGTTTAATTGAAAAAGAAGTTGCAACTACAATCAAAAATGCTAAAAAAATTATTGAAGATCAAAATCCAATCATATGACCTCATGTGGCTGAAGCCATTAAAGGAAGATTAGTATTATTAAACCGTGCTCCTACATTGCACCGTTTATCAATTCAAGCTTTTGAGCCAGTTTTAGTACGTGGTAAAGCAATTAGATTACATCCATTAGTATGTACTCCTTTTAATGCTGACTTCGATGGTGACCAAATGGCAGTTCACGTTCCTATTTCGGAACAAGCTTTATTAGAAAGCCGTGAATTAATGCTTGCTAATAAAAACATTTTAGGTCCTAAAGATGGTGAACCTATTATTAATCCTTCACAGGATATGATTTTAGGTCTATATTATCTAACTTTAGAAGATAAAAACGCTAAAGGCGAGGGTAGAGTGTTTGATAATTTTGAACACTTAATGCGTGCTTTGGAATCCAAATCAATAGACTTGCATGCTCGTGTAGCAATGCCAGCTGAAGAAGTTAAAGACTTAAAAATCTTTAACCAATTTTCTTCAAACACTTCAAGTCAAAGATATGTGATTTCAACTGTTGGAAAATTTATTTTTAATAATATTTTCCCTAAGGATTTTCCATTTATCTATGATAACAAAGTAACCAAAGCAGTTAGCTTAGAAGAATATCAAAAAGATTTTAATAATAAATATGTAATTGAAGCTGGTACTAATATTCCAGAATATATTAAAACATTAGAATTGCAAGAGGCATTTAACAAAAAAAATATTGCCAAAACAATTCGTTATATGTTTGATAAATATGTAGCAACAATTAGTATCGCTAATGTGGCTAGTGTAATTGACAAAATTAATGAATTAGCTGATTCTGATATCATTGTTGAACTTTTAAGATTAAATACATACAAAAAAACTCCATTAGATTTATCTCATGCTAATTTATTAGCTGAATTCATTCTTGAAGAAAAACAAAAAATAGTTCAATCATCAGCTGAAAGAACAGCAGATAATTACGTTCCATTTAGTGCTAAAGAAAAAGCCAAAATTTTAGATGCTGTTTGATTTAGATATACAAACTTTGTTGCTTCTATTTTAGATGATATAAAACAACTAGGATTTGATTATTCAACTACTTCAGGAATTTCAATTTCATTTTCAGATATTCTTGAAACTCACAAGAAAAAAGAATATATCCAAGAAGGTGATGAATACATTAAGGAACTAAAAGATTTCTATAATCTTGGATATATTACTGATGATGATAGATATTCATTAACCATCAAAAAATGAGCTGAAATAAAAGAAAAAATCCAAGAAGAACTACAAACAATAATTAAAGAAAATCCTAAGAATTCAATTATAACCATGATTAATTCAGGTGCTCGTGGTAACATTGCTAACTATGTACAATTAGCCGGTATGCGTGGGCTAATGGCAAATAATACCAAAACCACTAAAGCCGATGCTAAAAACGATCGTGTAGTTCGTTCAACAGTTGAAGTTCCAGTTAAATCTTCATTTATTGAAGGTTTAACAGCATTCGAATTCTATTCATCAACACACGGTGCTAGAAAAGGTCTAACTGATACTGCTCTTAATACAGCTAAATCAGGTTATTTAACTAGAAGATTAGTAGACGTGGCACAAAATATTGTTGTAAGAGAAGAAAACTGTGGTTCTGAATATGGTTACATTGCTCAAAATATAATTGACACCAAGAATAACCAAATAATTGTTTCTTTAAAGGAAAGAATTGTAGGTAGATTTTCAAATAAACCAATTTATAACCGTAACGGTAGAAGAATCTGTGATCGAAATGAATTAATTACTTCAAAAATAGCTCAAGAAATAATTGATGATGAAATTAATGAAGTAGAAATTAGATCTATTCTAGGATGTAATACACGTAATGGTGTATGTAAGATGTGTTTTGGACACGACCTTGCTACAAACCGCGTTGTTAACACAGGTGAAGCAGTTGGAATAATCGCTGCACAATCAATCGGTGAACCTGGAACACAGCTAACAATGCGTACATTCCATACTGGTGGTGTTGCAGGTGTAGAAGATATTACCGGTGGTTTTACTAGATTAATTGAATTAATCGATGCTCACGAGCAACCTTGAGGAAGACCAGCTGTTATTTCTCCTTATGAAGGGATAGTTAAAAAGATTGAAAAACTTGATAATGATAATACTCAAATTACAATTGAAACACTAAATGTAGAAAACGATAAAGTAGATAAGAAGATTATTGTTAAATCTTCACAAAAACTAAGAATTGAACAAAAAATGCCAATTAAGATTGGTCAAAAAATAACTGAAGGACCGATAATTTTAAAAGAATTATTAGCCTTAACTGATGTTATAACTGTTCAAAACTATCTACTTAAAGAAATTCAAAGAATTTATAGAATTCAAGGTATTGCAATTAGTGATAAATATATTGAAATTATCATTAGACAAATGATGTCTAAAATTGTAATTAGTGACCCAGGGGATTCAAAATTCTTTGCAGGAGCTATTGTTGATATCTTTGATTATCAAGAAGAAAACAGTTTATTACTATCTGAATCTAAGAAACCTGCATTTGGTAGTGTGGTTATCAAGGGTGCAAAACAAGTTCCTTTATTATCAGATTCATTCTTATCTGCTGCTTCTTATCAAGAAACTTCTAAAATTCTTGTTAATGCTGCAATATCTTCAAGAACTGACAACTTAACAGGTCTAAAAGAAAATATTATTGTTGGTAAGAAAATTCCTTCAGGAACTGCCCTAAGTTCATTTGAAGAGTATTCAAAATATGAAATTAAACCATCAATTAAATACTTTACTACTTTTAGTGATGATGAACTAGAGCTAGATCAAAACCCTAGCGCTGAAAATGAAATCGATATTGATGCTTTAACACAAGAATATATTGAAGATTCGCAACATGTTACCGAAATCGAAGATGAAGAAAACCCAGAACTAGAAGAAATGTTTGAAGAAACTGAATCAGAAGATTTAGAAGAAAACGATTTCGAATAATAATTACTTAAATATAAAACACCAATCCTTAAATTTCAAGGTTTGGTGTATTTTTATACTAAAATAATAGTTATATATAAATAAAAGGTCTTTAGTATGAATAAAACAAAATTAGCAATTATTTTAGGCACAGTTTTAGGTTCAACATTTGTTATAGGCCTAAGTGCATTAGTTACGTATTATGCCTCTCGTCCTGTTAATATTAAAAAAAATGTATATCCGCATATTAATATAAAAGAGCATGAAGAACAAGCGGCCAAAAATTATGATCCTAATATCGATGATCAAAATACAGCACTTATTAAATATGTAAATAAAGTTATTAATGTTTTAAATGTAGGTTTAGAGAATTTTCCGAAGCAAAAAAATAAACAAAAATATGAAATTGCAAAATCATATTTTCAAAAAGCAATTAAATTAGCAAATAATGCTAACCAAATTTTAGAAAATGCTATTAAAAAAATCAAAAACAATAATGAAAAGGAAGCAAACTATATTAAGCTTCAAACTAAATTAAAAGAAACATTAGCTAAAGCAAATGAACAACTAGAAATATTAACTAAAGAGAAGTTCGAATAAAAAGCAGCCATATTATTTGATAGCTGCTTTTTATGTATTGTTCAATTATTTTGTATAGATATTTTATTTCTTAAAATCTATGTTAGATAAATTTATTTCTTTTGTGTTTTCTTCTATTGCCCGAAGATTTAGTTTATAAGATTGCTCATTAGCAATTTGAGTTTTAAGTTTTAGACGTCTAGAATATATAGTTGATATAGCAGGAGCTTGGTCTCCAAAAACTTCTTTTACTCATTCTTTAAAAGGAAGGTAATTTGGATTACCTTCATTATTTTTTTTATATTCTTGAAATTGCCTATCTAAAGACACAAAAAACTCATCTGTGTATTTTTGGCTATTTAAACTTCCATTATTACCATGGCTAACGTTTACATAATTCTCACCTTTAGCATAAGCTGCTTTAATTTTGTTTCGAGTTCTAGTAATTGTTTTGGTTGAAACATTTAGTTTATCAGCAAGTCATTGATTAGTTTCAAATCAATTTGATTCAATAAAAGTTATTCTTTCGGCTTTTATCTTAGCAAAAGAAGTATTTGTATAAGCTTTTTCATTATTATTTTTGTCCATACTTATTTCTCCTATTTAATTAATGATAATAAAAAAGGACTAATTGTTTTGAATTTATATATTTTATAAGCAATATTTTTCTTCATTTAGACCTTTTTAGGCTCGCTTTTAGAATATAGAGATATAAAACTAGTTTTAAATTATAATTTTAATTATAAATTTAATCACTTATTATGGAGAAAGCAAGTATGAACAATAAAAAAGAGAGTCAAAGAAAAGAATTATTTAGTGCGATTTGAAAAATAGCAGAAGATTTAAGAAACAATATAGATGGTTGAGAGTTTAAAAATTATGTTTTAGGCTTTTTGTTTTATCGTTATATTTCAGAAAGAATGATAAAAAGAATTGAAGAAATGGATGCTAGTCTTTCTTATGTAGACTGGGAAGATAAAGATGTTATAGAAAGTACTAAAAAAGAAATAATTGAAACTAATGGATATTTTATTAAACCAAGCCACTTGTTTCAAAACGTTGTAAAATCAAAAAACGATGAAAACTTAAACGAAATTATTTCAGAAGCTTTCAAGGATATAGAATCAAGTTCAAAAGGCCAAAGTTCAGAAGAAGATTTTAAGGACTTGTTTGCTGATATTCAAATTAATAATCCAAAACTAGGTTCAAACCCTCAAGAAAGAAACAAAATCTTTAAAAAGATTCTACAAAATATAGCCTCAATTAATTTTGGAGATATTCAAAATAATGAAATTGATGTTTTTGGAGATGCATATGAATTTTTAATAGGTATGTATGCTAAAAATGCAGGCAAGTCGGGGGGGAGTACTTCACACCACAAGAAGTTAGTGAATTATTAGCTAGACTGACTTTAATTGATTTTAATTCGGAATTAAAAACTGATAAAATTGAAATAAATAAGATCTACGACCCAGCTTGTGGATCTGGTTCTTTGTTATTAAAATTTGCTAAAATATTGGGACCAAATAAAATCAAAACAGGTTTTTATGGCCAAAAGAAAAATTCAACAACATATAACTTAGCTAGAATAAATATGTTTTTACATAATGTTAGTTATGAGAAATTCAATATTAAAAGAGGTGACACATTACTAGAGCCTCTTCACCAGGATTTGAAGCCATTTGATGCTATAGTTTCTAATCCTCCCTATTCAGTTAGCTGAGAAGGTAAAAAGAATCCACTTTTATCATCTGATGAAAGATATGCACCAGCAGGAGTATTGGCACCTGATTCTAAGGGCGATTATGCTTTTATTATGCACATTATCGATCATTTATCTTCATCCGGAACAGCTGCGGTAGTTGAATTTCCAGGAATATTGTATAGAACTGGAGCGGAACAAAAAATAAGAAAGTATTTAGTTGAAGAAAATTTCATAGATTCTATAATTCAATTACCTCAAGATTTATTTTTTTGGAAATTCAATTTCAACATGCATTGTTGTATTTAGAAAAAATAAAGCAAACAACCAAAACATTTTATTTGTTGATGCTAGCGAAGAATTTATTAGAATTGATAGTAAAAATAAATTAACAAATGAAAATATTTCTAACATAATAGATGCCGTTAGACATAAGAAAGAAATACCACATTTTTCTAAATTGATTAATAAGGCAGAAGTAGTTCAAAATAATTACAATTTATCAGTTAATCAATATGTTGAACAAAAGGATAATAAAGAGATTATTGATATAAAAGTATTAAATGAAGAAATTAAAGTAGTATCTTTAAAAGTTAACAATTTAAGAGAACAAATTGACAAAATAATTAAAGAGTTGGATGAAAAATAGTATATGAAATATCAAATAACTCATAAAGACATATTTGAAATTTTTAAAATCTTAACAGAAGACACACAATCATTAAAAATTAATGAAAATTGCATAGTTGATACTTGAGAAAATATTAAATTGTTAACAAAAGAACAATTAGATAAGATTTTAAAATATTTTATTAACAAATTTCAGTTTTGTTATAAAGAAAATGTTTTTAATTTAATTTTAAAGCAATCTATAAAAAGTAAAAGAACTTTTTTAAATTGTTTGGTATTCCAATGCAATTAAAAAAAGATCAAATACGCTACTTATTAGATCAGTTAATAAAACAATCATCTACTTTAAACAATGAATTATGAAAAGAAGAAATAAAACAAGCTGCAAATAATCAAAAAATAATGGTTGAAGACATATATCAAGATTTAATAAACTGCAATAATCAAGAATCTTGAATTGGATTATTAATTTTAATGGTTTCTACTATTGAGGTTCAAATCGAAAGATTAATTATTATTGGTATTAAATGAAAAAAATTTCTTAGTGAAATTGAAGAAAATAATATAAGAGAAGATAGCGAGGAATGAACTGAAAAATATTTTAATACTATTTTTGAAAAGGATAAAAAATGACAAGATAGAAAATTTGGAAGAGAAATTTTTAATTTTAATTGAATGAAAAAATTAAAGAAAAAATATTATGAAATTTATGGTAAAAAATTAAAGGAAGAGGATGAATTTTCAAAAAAATATAAATATGTAAGAAATGCACTAGTGCATTCTCCACATGGAATAGAAATTGATTATGATAAAAGAGAAATTAAGTTCTATTATTACAATGAAAAAGTAAATAAAGAAGAATGAAAAAAAATAAAGATAATCGATTTTAAAAATAATATTAATAATTTTTTAGATTGTATTTCCGATGTTGAAATTAGGATGGATAATTAGATGAAAAAAAATAATACAGAAAAAAATGAATACATACTTTTTAAAGATATTTGTTATTTAAAAAAAGGAACTCAACTGAATCGCTCTTTATTTAAAGATGAATATAAATATCCTGTTTATAATGGTGGGGTGGTGGAATCGGGTTTTTATAAAGATTATAATACTAAAAAAAACAAGATAGTAATTTGTCAGGGTGGTTCAGCCGGGCATGTAAACTTTATAACAGAAAATTTTTGAGCCGGAGCACATTTATACATTGTTGAAATGAATAGTAAAGCCAATTTTAATTACAAATTTTTGTATTACTTCTTAAAAAATAATCAAAGAAAATTAATTAGTTCTAAATATGGAGCTGGAATTCCTGCACTAGCTAAATCTGATATTGAAAATTTAAAAATTCCTAATATGCCTTTGGAAAAACAAGATAAAATTGTCAAAATTCTTGACAATTTCACTACACTTAAAGCGGAGCTGAAAGCGGAGCTGAAAGCGGAGTTAAAAGCGAGGGAAAAGCAATATCAATTTTATTTAGACTATTTATTAAATAACAAAAAAACAACTAACTATTTGCACCAAATCTGCAATGTGGATAGAAAAATTAATAATTGACCATTCAATAAAAATAATCTCGTGCGAAAGTTTAAACATACATCGGCAAAAAACGTAAAATCTATACAACAAAATGAGAAGGGTGACATTGCATTATCAACTACCAGTAGTGAATTTTCATATACATGCATCGATAATGTTAAAACAAAAAACTTAATCAACAACTCTGAAGTAATTTTTGTACCATCAGGGGGCGAAGCTAATATAAAATATTGAAACGGAAAATTCATAGATAGTGGAAATATATTGCTTTTAAAGAAAGATAATTCATTAAACTTAAAATTTATTTTTTATTTTTTAGTTAGCAATAAAAAAAGATTGTCAAGTTTTTATCGAGGGGCTGGTATTAAGCATCCTGATATGATTTCTTTAATGAATTTGCAAGTTCCTATTTTGCCCATAAAAGTCCAAAACGAAATAGTGAATATTTTAGATAAATTTAATGCTTATACAAATGATACAACTCAGGGATTACTAAAAGAAATAGAATTAAGAGAAAAACAATATCAATACTATTTAAATAAACTAATGAATTTAAAATAAATTGAAAATATAGAAAGGTATAAAAATTGACTGAAGCAAAAATAATACTAGAAAATGATTTAGACACTATTGTTTATGAATTTAAAAGGCAAAATAAATCAACAAATCTTGTATCTTCTGAAAGTGAGAGTGCTCTTGAAGAACGTTTTATTGATAAGCTTAAAGCTCAAGGATATGAATATTTAAAAATTCATAATTTTGACGATTTAGAAAAAAACCTTAAAGTACAACTAGAAAAATTGAATAATTACAAATTTTCTGAGGATGAATGGGAAAACATAAAGAATGATTATTTGTTTAGAAAACAAGACAAACTTATTAATAAAACGGAAAGAGTTCAAAAAAATCATATATATGATTTGGTAACAGATGCTGGTTCAATTAAAAACATTAAAATAATAGATAAACAAAACTGGTCTAATAATACAGTTCAAGTTATTAATCAATTTAAAACTAATAATTTAGTTAATAGAAATAGATATGATGTAACTATCTTAATTAATGGACTTCCATTAGTTCATATAGAACTAAAAAGAAGGGGTGTTTCGTTAAAAGAGGCATTCAATCAAATATCAAGATATAAAGATGAAAGCTTTTCAAGTGACAATAAAATTTTTGATTATGTTCAAATTTTTGTCATTTCTAATGGTACTCAAACAAAATATTATGCTAATACAACTAGGCTAGATGCGTATAAAACAAAAATTAGCGATGATAGCACACTAAGAAAGCAAAAGAATTTTTTTCAATTCACTTCATTTTGAACAGATCTGCAAAATAACCATATTGAAGATTTAATGGATTTTTCCGAAACATTTTTTAGAAAGAAAACACTTCTAAATATAATCACAAAATATTGTATTTTTAATTCGCAAGAGCAACTATTGGTTATGCGTCCATATCAAATTGCTGCTACCGAAAAAATTATTCAAAGAGTTAATTATGCTATAAATAACCCATCTGAATTTGGACACTCAAAATCTGGTGGTTTTATTTGACATACAACTGGTTCAGGTAAAACTCTAACTTCTTTTAAAACTGCAACTTTATTAAGAAATTTAGATGAAATAGATAAAGTTTTATTTGTAGTTGATAGGCGAGATTTAGATTATCAAACTATGACTGAATATGAAAAATTCGAAAAAGGATCAGCTGCTTCAAATTTAACTACTAATATATTAGCTAATCAACTAAAAAATAATGAAGATAAAATCATTATTACTACCATTAATAAATTAAGCAACTTTTGTTCAATGGAAAAAAATAGTGAAGTTTTCAATAAAAAAGTAGTAATGATTTTTGATGAGTGTCACCGCTCACAATTTGGTAAATTTCACAAAAATATTACTTCGAAATTTAAAAAATATTTAATTTTTGGGTTTACCGGAACACCTATCTTTGTTGAAAACGCACAGACTTATATTAAGTCTTTAAAAAACCAAGGTTTAAAAGTTCAATCTGAAATATCTAAAACAACAAGTGAAGTTTTTGGTCCAGAATTGCACAAGTATACAATAATTGACGCAATCAGAGATGAGAACGTTTTGAAATTTAAAATGAATACTTTAAATACCTTTAGTCATAAAGAAAATATAAAGGATAAAATGGTTAGCTCTATAGATGCTAATAGTGTTTTTGTAGATCCTAAAAGAATTAAGCAAATCAGTGAATACATTTTAGCAAATTACAACCGATTAACCAAACGTGAAGTGCATAAAACAGGTTTTTATGAAGTTTTTAATAATGACAATCTTTGTTATGGAAAAACCAGTGAAATAACTAAACCAGAAGCCAAACATATCAAAGGCTTTAATTCAATTTTAGCTACCAGAAATATTGAATCAGCAAAAAAATATTATGAAGCATTTAAAAAATTACAAGAACATAAAAATAAACATATCCCCTATTAGTGGACTACCACAAATGGAGGATATGTTTTTTATTATGAAAAAATATAAGACAAGAATATTTTTATACAAGTTGTGTATGAGAGTGCTTACTGGAGAAAAAATTCCAGA